>CAYSXF010000630.1:0-3632 GCA_964434815.1 uncultured Lentisphaeraceae bacterium | reverse complement strand
GGAAAGCTTGGCTCACGCGCGGGCACGCGGCGCACGCATCTGGCTGGAGGTTTGCGGGGGCGCGTCGCACGCCGACGCGTTCGGCTCTCTTGCTGCCGAGGGCATGGGAACCTGCATGACACTGGCCCTCGCCAACGCGCGGGTGAGCGGGGACGGCATCGGTTACGTATGTGCGCACGGCCCGAGCGACCCGGTCATCGATCGCGTGGAGACGGACATGATCCGCCACACATTGGGTCGCCACGCCTACCGCATCCCGGTCTCGTCCATCAAGGGGGTCACCGGTAATCCGCTTGCTGCGGCCGGCCCCATGGAGCTGATCGCCTGCGCGCTCGCGATGCGCGACGATCTGATTCCGCCGACGGCCAATTATACGACACCTGACCCGGCCTGTGACCTCGATTACGTGCCGCACGCGCGGCGGACGCGGATCGAACACGCACTTATCAACGTACACGGCATGGGTGGCGGCAACGCCACGATCATCGTCCGCAGGCCATCGCCATGACGAACCTATTCACAATCGCCTTGCTTGTCGTTATCGCGATCAACCTGCTGCTGGGTGTGGTCGTGTTGTTCACCAATATGCGCCGCACGGCCAACCGCGTTTTCGCTATTTTATCGCTGGTGTTCGCCCTCTGGTTATCCTGCCAATATTTAGGTTCTACGACGGTGAGCGAAGAGTTGCTGGGGTTCTGGATACGCCAATCCTGCACCATCAGCGTGTTCATCCCCTTGGTCTGCCACCTGCTGCTCTGCGCGGTGGCAGTGCCTGACGCGACGCTCTCTCGCCTGATGTGCCGCAAGTGGTTGTGGATAACGGCGACGGCCGCCGTTATCGGTTTATGCCAGACCCGCTTCTTCCTCATCGGCGCGCGCCTTTCAACGGTGGCTGGCGCAATTCCGGAGCCGATCTACGGGCCTGGCTTTCTCTTCTTTTCCGTCTACTGGTTTGTTTCGGTGGCGGCTCTGGTGTGGAGCTGTTTCCGGTCGTTGTCGCGGGCGGAGGGGGGCTGCCGCTTGGAACTTCAGATTCTCGCGATCGGCTCGGTTTTCACACTCGTGCCCGGCATCTTGTTCGTGCTCTTGATCCCCCTGCTTTCGGGTTCTGCTCAAAGCGCGCGTTTCACGCCCGTCACGGTAGCGATCTGGCACGGCGTGATCGCGTACGGGATTGCCACGCGCCATATCATGGGCGTCGGAGAATTCTTGCGACGCATCATCACGGTTGCGCTTCTGGTGGGTTTTCTGACCGTGCTGTATATCCTCACATTCCGTCTTGTACAAAGCTTGCTTCTGGATTCTGACGGCCTGCGGAACACAACCTCTCATGTGGTCGCCGCGATCGCGATCGCGCTGACCCTCGCGCCTGCGAACACTTTCCTCCGTCGCGGGGCAGACCGCCTGTTCGATGACGGTCGTGACGATCTGTCCATTCTGCTACACAAAGGCAGCGATTTGGCGCGATCCATCACGACAGTTGACGCGTTATTCCATGATTTCGGCCGCTTGCTGCAGGAGTCTCTCGGGCTTTCCCATGTGCGCGTCTACCTGCGTTCCGGTCCGAGTTTCGTGCTCCACACGCGCATGGGCGCGGTCGAGTCTGCTGAGGCGATCAGCGAGGATGACCCGTTGCCGCTCGCCTTGCAGTCTGATCGCTATCCCCTGCTGCGCGACGTGCTGCGGCGCGCCGGGGGCACGCAGCTACAGACGCAAGCCGAACATGCCCTTACCCGGTTGGACGCCGAGGCGGCCGTCGCCTTGCAGTCGAATAAAGGGCTGGTCGGTTTCCTGCTGCTTGGCCGCCGTCAGAAGGGGAGGATTTTCGGCAGGCGCGAAGAGGACACGCTGATGCTCCTCGGGGATCAAATGGGGATTGCGATCGAGAACGCTACGCTCTATACGCATCTTCAGGATACGCGAATTTACAACGAGGTTCTGCTCGACAACCTCGTGACCGGCGTCGTCGCCGCAGACACAGATGGGCGCATCACGGTTTGCAACCGCGAAGCTCAGCGCATTCTGCATTTGACCGGAATGACCGCGATCATCGGCCGGCCGGCGGCCGAAATTTTGCCCGGACCGATGTGGGCTGAGCTGCGCGACAGCCTCGCTTCCGGCTGGGATGTGCGCGACCGGGATCTGGTGCTGCGGCCACAGTTTGCCGACGAGCAGTCGTTGCGGTTCGCAACCGCCGTGTTTGGCGGAGACGGTCGTGTCGCGTCTGGCGTGTTGCTGGTTGTGCAGGACACCTCTGCCATCCGAAAGCTGGAGGCGCAAATCCGGCGCAGTGACCGTCTTGCGAGCATCGGCACGCTCGCCGCTGGAATGGCTCACGAGATCAAGAATCCGCTGGTCTGCCTCAAAACGTTCGTCCAATTGCTGCCCGCCCAATACGACGATCCCGATTTCCGTAACACGTTTATCCCGTTGCTCGGAACCGAAGTCGAACGCATCGACGCGATCGTGTCTCAACTGCTCAACTTCTCCCGGCCGGTGAAACCCATGCTCGTTCCTCTGTCGCTTCACGCCGTATTGGATGCCGCTGGGCAATTGGCCGCTCAGCAGATCAAGACCAAAGGGCTTAATTTTAATCGAAACTTCAACGCTGGGCGCGACCGTCTGCTCGGCGACCAACGCTTGCTCGGCCAAGTGTTCTTGAATTTGTTTCTTAACGGAATCGACGCGATGGAACGCGGTGGCACACTGACGGTGTCGACGCACACCATCAGCCGGCCGGATCAGCCGTCGCACCACGCCCTGCAGGGAGCCGACGCCTGGATCGAGGTGCGGGTGAGCGATACGGGGAACGGTATTTTGCCAGAGGACCGGCAGCGGATCTTCGACCCCTTTTTCACAACCAAGGCCAACGGCACCGGCCTAGGCCTTTCAGTCGCTCACGGGATCATCCTCGAACACCAAGGCTTGATCGATGTGCTGAGCGCTCCCGGAAAGGGCACCTGCTTCTGCGTGCTTTTGCCGCTACTGGAGGCTGAGGGCGGAAGCGATGCGAAGGTGAAAAGAGGAACGGCATGACTGTACCTGCCACCGCGTGCCTGTTATTGACGTGCGATCCCAAGCTGACCCAGCACTTGGCTCGGGCAGTCGGTGGGTTGGCTGATTTTCGCGCAACCGCAAGCCGCACGGAATGGACGCGCGAACAACGCGCGCCGGCCGTGCTGCTGCTCGATTTGCGGCACCCCGAAGCCGAGGTGGCTCTCGAGGACGCAGATCCTGAGGCGCGAGGTGGGATTGTCGCTTTTGGCGTGCCGGAATCCGAGCCGTTTTTGGTCTGCCAGGATGCGGGGGTGTTCGCGGTGGAGCCGCTGGATGTGCCGTCGGAGCGCCTGCGCCGAACCCTGCGGCAGGCCATTATGCTGCATCAGGCCCAAGAGGAGCTGAGCCTTTTGCGGCTGCAGCGCGCCACCAACGCGGCGGGGCTGCCGCCGCCGGCGGGTGAGCCCGGCCTGAACCTCGCTCCGCTGCATGAGCTGTGGCGCGCGTCACGTCATTTCCACGACATCCAGAAGCTCCTTGACCAGTTGGTCGAAGGCGTCGCAGCCGCAGGACGGATCGCACGCGTGGGCGTGTTCGCCCGCGGTCCGAAGGCTGACGAAGCCCGCGCCGCCGGT
>CAYSXF010000629.1:0-3633 GCA_964434815.1 uncultured Lentisphaeraceae bacterium | reverse complement strand
AGTTTTCTGCCTGTCTCGTGGGCTCGGAGATGTGTATAAGAGACAGCAACAACGGCACGCCCTTTTCTGAAGGGATCGGCGGGTAAGCGATGGCAACGCGCAAGAGAACCTCCACACATTGGTCGGGCGAACCTCACGATCCGCCCTCATTTCTCATATCATTAAACCAAAGACCCAGACGGAGTGACACTGATTTTTTCGGCGGCATTGTTTTCCGCCCTGATTTTTGCCATCATACCCGCCGATGCAAACACGCCCTTCAGAAGAGCTCAACCAGCGCAACGCCTCGTTCGACAACCGCCTGCGCCCCACCCGCTTCGACGATTTCGTCGGCCAGCAGAAAGTCCGCGACCGTCTCCTGCTCGCGGTGGAAGCCGCCCTGCAACGCAAAGAGGCGCTCGACCACGTTCTGCTCTCCGGACCCCCAGGCCTGGGCAAAACCACGCTGGCCTTCATCTTGGGCGAAGCCATGGGCGTGCACGTGAAAACAACCTCGGGGCCGGTCATCGATAAAGCCGGCGACCTCGCGGGCCTTCTCACCAGCCTCGAACCCGGCGACATCGTGTTCATCGACGAAATCCACCGCATGCAGCGCACGGTGGAGGAGTACCTCTACTCCGCCATGGAGGACTTCGTGCTCGACATCATGATCGATCAGGGGCCTAACGCGCGTTCCGTCCGGCTGGAGCTGCCCCGCTTCACCCTCATCGGCGCCACCACCCGGAGCGGCCTGATCTCCTCGCCGCTGCGTTCGCGCTTCGGCCTCACCAACCGCCTCGACTATTACAGCATCGACGACCTCAGCCTGATCATCGAACACTCTGCCGCCAAACTTGAGATCAGCGTGGAGACAGACGGCGCCCGCGAAATCGCCGCCCGCTCCCGCGGCACGCCGCGGATTGCGAACAACCTGCTGCGCCGCGTGCGCGACTTCGCGCAGGTCCGAGCCAACAACCACATTTCGCGCGCCGTTGCCGACGAAGCCCTCACGCTTTTGGAAATCGACCCGCGCGGCCTGGACGAGATGGACATCCGCATCCTCGAGACGCTGGTGCACAAATTCAACGGCGGGCCCGTGGGACTCAACACCATCGCAGTCTCGGTAGGAGAAGAGCCGGACACCATCGAAGAAGTCTATGAGCCTTTCCTGATTCAAGAGGGCTATCTCGAGCGCACGCCCAAAGGCCGCCTCGCAACTCCGGCCTGTTATAAGCGACTTGGGATCGTCTATGCCGCCCGCCAAAACGAGCTGCCGCTGTAGCCCTCAGCCCCGCCGGAACAGCCCGCTGCGCCAGTTCTCGATCAGCAAGCTCTCGACCTCTTCGAGCCCTTGCGCCTGATACGCCGCACGCACCGCCGCATACTGTTCATCGAGAATGCCGGAGACGACCAGCCGCGACTGAGGCCCCTGTGCGACCGAGCCAGCGACCTGCGCCGCGAACTGAATCAGTACCGGCGCAAGGATGTTCGCCACCACCACGTCAGCCGGCGGGTGCGCGTGCGAGAGGTCATCGAGGCTGAAAGGAATCGATACGCCGTTGATCTCCGCATTCTCGTCCGAAACCCGGAGGCAGTCAGGATCATTGTCGAAGCCGCGCACGTCCTCAAAGCCAAGCAGCTTCGCGCCGATAGCGAGAATGCCTGATCCGCATCCCATGTCGAGCACCGAGCGCCGCGGGTTCTCCGCAGCCAGCACGTCCAAGAATTTGAGGCAGGCCTGCGTGGTCGCGTGCTTGCCCGTGCCGAAGCTGAGCCCCGGATCGAGCGTGATCACGCGTTCGCCGGGCTTGGCGCCATACGTCTCCCATGACGGGCGCACCACCACGCGGGGCGAGACCTTCTCCACGTGGAAGAAACGCTTCCAGCTCTCCGCCCAATCGCTGCGCGCCAGCGTACCGAGCGTCGGCACAAGACTCAAGCCGAACAGTGCCCCAGCCTCTGTCAGCGCCTCCGTGACGGCCCCGGCCTGCGTCGCGTCTTCCAGAAAGACATCGATTCGGCTGAGCTTTGTCTCGACATCGAACCACGCGGTCGGCGTAAAGAGTTCTGCGTCGATCAGCTCGAACAGCCCGTCTACAGCGGCTTCCGGCACCGCGCAACTCACCACCGTCAACACATCACTCATTTTCTGACTCCTGCCTCGTTTAGTTAAGGCGAGCTGGCGCACACATAGAGAGACAACTCCCCGCAAGCGTCCGCACGGCACAGCGAACAAGGGCTGGCAGAAGCTGCGGAGTTCTAAAGAAAAGACGCACGCATTAAGCGTACGTCCTTTGCAAAACATGCACAAAGCCACGGCCTATTGACTACTGACCATTGGCTTAATGCCCTTCCGCTTACACCACCGTGCAGACCGCCGAATGTCCCGCGATGTCGGCTTTGATCACCTTGACCAGATCATCCGAAACCGGCTGATTGAGCTTGATGATCGCCAGCGACCGCTGCGTCTTCGCGTTGTGCGGATTGCGCATGTCCTCGATGTTGATGCCCGCATCGGCCAGCTTGCGGCTGATGGACGCGATCACGCCCGGACGGTCGTCGTACAGGCAGAAGAGCGTCGCGCCGGTCGGCTCGAAATAGAGGCGGTCGAACTCATCGATGCGCGACACCGTCTGCACGCCCTCGGTGACCGTGCCGCGGACGCTGAAGCTCTTGAGGCTCTGGTTCGGCTGCTCGACGGTCAGGTCGATCGTCACCGCGTTACCGTAGCCCTTCTCCACATCGGCCTCGCGGTTGACCAAATCGATCCCCATCTCCTTCAGGAATTTGACCGCGGCTTTGTAATCGTTGTAGCGGTCGAAATCGTGCCAGATGCCCGAAAGGATCGAAACGGTCAGCCATTTGCCGAACGGCGCGAGCGCCCCGTAGAAACTGGTCTCCAGCGTCTTAATCGGCGTCTGGGTGCCCGAAAGCTGCCGCACCAGGCTGGCCAGATTGTAGGCCAGCTCGCAATAGGCGCGCTCCAGCCCTTCCGGGATGTCGCGGTTGACGATGCAGCTCATGTCGGCTTTCTCGTCCAGATCGATCAACTCCTGTGCGGCGCGCTGCGCGGCTACATAATTGGCCTCATGGGTGTTGGCGCCGAGATGCGGCAGCATGATGTCCGCGATGTCGGTCATGCTCTTGGGGCCGGCCTCGTCCTTCGGATACACGTCGTTCAGATAGCGCAGCTTCTTCTCGGCCTTGGCCGCGCGCAGGGCCTCCTCGTCCACGATGCCGAACCGGGCGCAGTTGACGATCGTCGCGCCCTTCTTCATAAGCCCGATCAGCTTGGTGCCGACCAGGCCGCGCGTGCTGTCGCCGCCAGGGATGTGCAGCGTCACGTAGTCGCACTGGCTGAAGATCTCCTCCAGCGTCGCGGACTCGATGCCGAGGTCGCGCACGCGGTCGCTGTTCACGAGCGGGTCGTAACCCAGCAGGCGGCACTCGAACCCCTTGAGCCGCTTGGCGACCAGACGGCCGATGTTGCCGAGGCCCACGATGCCCACGGTCTTGCCCGTCACTTCGCGGCCCATGTAATCCTTCTTCTCCCAGCCGCCGGCGCGGGTGGTCGTGTCCGCCTTGACGATGTGGCGCGCATCAGCGAGCATCATCGCGATCCGGCCCGCCATGACGGCGGTCTTGCCGGAGCCC
>CAYSXF010000628.1:0-3649 GCA_964434815.1 uncultured Lentisphaeraceae bacterium | reverse complement strand
ACACCTCTCTATTCGTCGGCAGCGTCAGATGTGTATAAGAGACAGCTCCCATTTCCAGCCCCACTGCGAATAGTCGTCGGAGTAGCCCGGCGCGAGCCACAGGCCGAGCGCGTTGCCGCCGCGCTTCACAAGAGAGGTCACGTCGATCGTATCGAACAGCAGTCGCTGCGAATAGGGCGTGTTGGCGGGTGCGAGCACGCGGCTGTCGGCCTTCTGGCCGTTGACGTAAAGTTCGCAGAAGCCGAGCCCGCAGACGGACGCCGTGGCGCGGCGCACGGGCTTATCAGCGGTGAACGCCTTGCGGAGACGCGGGCAGTCTTTGGACAGAGGCGGACGGTGCAGCAGCGTTGCGCCGGATACGACCAGCCGTCCGTTCTCTGTCTTCGCCTTCGGAAAGGCGGCAGAGCCCTTGTTGAAATCGTCTTGAAGGACGGCGCCGTTCGGCGCGCCCGTGGTCACGATGAGGTTGTCCACGGCAAAGCGCTCCTTGCTGTCCGCGCGGAAGCCGACGGTGCCGGAGTCGAAGGTGGTGTCCTGCCGCTCGTCGGCCAATTTGCCGTCTATGCGCGTGCGGATCAGGCTGCCGACGGCTTCGATCTCCACGCGGTGCGTCTTGAAATCGTCGGAAGCCGGAACGATCTGCCGCAACGAGACCTCGCGAAGCATGGACCACTGGCCGTTTTTCTGAATGTGCGGGCGAAGCAGCAGGTCATGGCCCATGCTGTTGTTGAGCTGCCACATGTAACAGTTGCCGTCGTCCTGGGCGCGGAACACGATGCCGACGGCGTTGGTGAGCAGCGTGATGTCTGCGGCAAGGGTGACGCTCTGCCAGGCGGGCGTGCCGTCGCTCGTCAGGCCGATCCACTTAGCCTGCCACGCGGAGGTGTCCAGGCGGGCGACCTGCCACAAGGCGGGAGCGCTCCACGGCGAGGGCTGGCCTTGCTTGTCCCACGCGCGGACTTTCCAGTAGCAGCGTGAGCCGGAAGCGAGCGGTGCGCCCGCATAGACGACATGGACGTTTTGCCGCGACTCGACCTTGCCCGTATCCCACAGGAGGTTCTTGCCCTGCAGCAGGTCCTCACGCGAAGCGGCGACGAGAATCTGGTAGGCGGATTGGACTTGGCCCCGTTCGTCAGAGCGCAGTGTCCAGCTCAGGCGGGGCTGGAGCGAGTCAATGCCGATGGGGTCGGACGCGTATTCGCAGCGCAGAGCATCGGCAGTCATAGCGGCCACGGCGGCGTCCGCCGCAATGCACGTCATCAGAACGCAAAGAGAAAGACGCATGATAGCTCCTCGTAGGATAAACGCGCGTCTGTTGCTCAAGATCCTCACGCGCAGTTCATTTCGTAAGAAACAGTAACACATCAGGTATAGGGCTTGAAAGCTTTGACGGACATCTCGGCCTGAAAGACGAACACACCAAGAAAACGTGCGCTTCACAAAATATCAACCTTGCGCCCGTCTGTCTGGTGTGTGTGTCAGAAAAGTGACAGATTAAGGGAAAAGATAAGGGTAAAAGATGAGGGATGCCTTGCCCTTAATCGATATCCCTAATCTTTTACCCTAATCTCTCCCTGTCTCCACGATCAACCCCGTTCCATAGGTTTCATCTATAATGTTTCCGCTCAAACTCCTCGGCTGCGCAAAGATCCTGTTTGGTCATGTCACGTTTCTGACACACACCCTCTGTCTGTCGAGCCGCAGCGAAGGGTTGTTTCCGCACGCCTTTTGTGATAATTTAAAACTCATGACTCGGCTGATGTCCGGGCTGAATATGACGACTAAGGAGGAGAAAAAATGGCATCGATCAAGGGGACTCAGACAGAGAAGAATGTGCTGACCGCTTTCACGGGTGAGTCGGCGGCGCGCAACCGTTACACGTATTGGGCTGCTCAGGCGAAAAAAGAGGGCTTTGTTCAGATCGAGACGATTTTCGAAGAGACGGCTAATCAGGAGAAAGAGCACGCCAAGCAGCTTTTCAAGTTTCTAGAGGGTGGCGAGGTGCAGGTCTCGATCGGACTTCCTGCGGGTGTGATCGGCAAGACGATGGACAATCTGAACCACGCGGCTGAGGGCGAGGAGCACGAGTGGAAACACATGTACCCCGACTTTGCCAAAACCGCGCGAGCCGAGGGGTTCGAGGCGGTTGCGAAGGCGATGGAGAGCATCGCCATTGCCGAGAAGTTTCACGGAGAACGGTACCGCGCGCTTGCGGCGAATATCCAGAAGGGCATTGTCTTTAAGCGTGAGGACCAGATGACGGTGTGGCGCTGCCGCAACTGCGGCTTCGTCCACATGGGGGCAGAGGCCATGGACGTATGCCCGGCCTGTTCGCACCCGAAAGCGCATTTCGAAATTGCGGCTCTCAACTGGTGACCGTTCGAGGATGAAGGCGGCTAGGCAGAGAAGTGAAGGCAATCGGTCTCGCAAGGCCTGCCCGCTAACTGCCTAGCCGATCGACCTGATGAAAACCACTCGCAGAACATTCCTTCAACTGAGCGGAACGGCGACCGCTGTCACGGTCTTCAACATCGTACCTTCCCGCCTGTTGGGCCGTTCAGCGCCGAGCGGCAAGATCGCCATGGGAATGATCGGCCTCGGCGGCATGGGCTTTGCCAACCTGAGTTCGTTCCTCGGAATGGACGATGTGGCGGTCAAAGCGGTGTGCGATGTGAGCGACCGCAAGCGACAGGCTGCCAAGGCGCGCGTAGACGCGCACCACGGCAGCCGCGACTGCCGGGCATTCAGCGATTTCCGAGACCTGTGCGCACGCCCCGACATCGACGCTGTGATGATCGCCACGCCGGACTATCTGCATGCGCGTGTCGGCCTTGAGGCTCTCCGCTGCGGAAAAGATGTCTATGGCGAAACCCCGTTCGCGCGCACACACGAAGAGGGGCTGGCGCTGGCCGATGCGGTGACGCGAAGCGCCCGCGTCTGGCAGGCTGGCAACACGCAGCGCGCGGAGCCGCGTTTCCGCAGGGCGGTCGCGGCGGTGCGCGGCGGCTTGATCGGGGACGTGGCGCGCGTGGAAATCGGCTTGCCCGGTGGCGGACGCGGTCCCGCGTGCGGAAGCGCGAGCGGCGGTACGCCCGACTTCCACTGGCGCTGGGTCAGCGCGTTTGGGGGCGGTCCGCTGGCTGACGGCATCGGCCTCTACGGCGACACCGCGCTGTGGGGCGCGGGCCGCGATGAGGAGCCGCTGGCAGTCGAAGGCTGCGGCGAATATCCGCGAGACGGGCTCTACGACACCGCGACGGCGTTCCGGTTCCGCTGCGTGTACCGCGACGGGATGGAGCTGACTGTGGCTGACGGCGGACGGCTCGAGAAGGGCATCGGCGTGCGCTGGATCGGCCGCGACGGCCGGTGGGTTTGGGTGACGAACGGAGCGCTTGAGGCGTCCTCTCCCGACCTGCTGGCCGCAGTTAAAATGTGGGCGCTGGAGCCGTGCGCGGGGCTTCACCGCGACTTCATCGCGTGCGTCAAAACGAGGCATGCGCCTCTCGCCCCTGCGGATTCGGCCCGTCTCGCGGCGGCGCTGGGCCAGGCTGGCGACCGGGCTATGCGCGGTTGATTCTCGCGCCTGTCATTTTTCTGGTGACTTGCAAGATCAAACGAACGTTTTCAGGCTGCGAGTTTATTGAGTTCC
>CAYSXF010000627.1:0-3658 GCA_964434815.1 uncultured Lentisphaeraceae bacterium | reverse complement strand
GCCCGCGGCCGTGCGCTTCGTCATGCTGAACTCAGCCTTCACAGAAACCGTCGGCAAGCGCCTCACTATCGGCTGGAACAACACATACGCCTTGTGCGTGATGGCGGCCTCGCCCCTCACCGACACCCAGGTCTTGGGCAAAACGCTGGTCACACGCGAAGAGACCGTCGCATCTATCAAGCGCGGCGAAAGCGGGGTCAACCCTCGCGTCTGCCTCGCCGCTATGGTTCAGGACGCGCCTGGCCCCACGATGGAGGGTGCCGCCGCCGTGATCGTCGCCTGTCCCACCCGAGACTTCAAGAAAGTCGCGCGAAGCGTCTCCCACGCATACGGCCTGCTCACCAACGAGACCGCCGACGGCACGCCGGTCAAGGACTCCGAGCTGATCCGCGGCTCGACCTTCTCTTTGAGTGCGGGACTGGGCGACGCGGACGCCGTGATCCGGTTCTGCGACCAGGCCGGCATCCGCCGCGTGATGCTGAACTCTGACGCGTTGTGGTCGACCGCAGGACTCTGCGCCATCAATGCCAAGAATTTCCCGAACGGCATCACCGACCTCGGTGCCTTCGTGTCGCGCCTCAGGGCGGCGGGCATCACCACCGGCATGCGCTGCCCCCAGCAGAGCGGGAGCGGTGCCGCCCTCGCGGCCCAGTTAGCCGAGATCTACAACACCTGCGGCTTCGGCATGGCTTCTTTCGACGGCGGCGCGGATGCGGATCACCCGTCCGTCTCAAATGTCACGCAGTTTCAGGAACGCGCCGTGCGGCTGTTCAACCGTCCAGTGATCCACATGGGCACCCTCATGACCCAACGCCTCTGGCACTCCATTGCCCTCAGCCCCACGGCCGACACCTACCTCAACACGCTCGGCAGCGCGATCCAGGCGGGCCAGCCGCCGGCGAAGTGGCCGACCGTCAAAGAGCACATTGACGCCAGCGTGGCCACTCTGCTCAGCCTGCGCGGGGACATGATGCCCGGCGAATTGGGGTGGTTCGGGGTGTGGCCGCGCCAGCAACGCTACGGGCGCGAGATCGAGGGCCTCCAGCTCGACGAGGTTGAATATCTGCTCTGCAGGTCAATCGCCTACGACTGCCCGGTTTCGCTCCAGACCAGCTTCAGCGAACTCAACCGGCACCCGCTCACCCCGCAGATTCTGCGCCTCGTCAAGGCCTACGAGACCGCGCGCCTCGCCCGCCGCTTCACCGAAGCCGATCAGGCGCCGTTGCGCGAGCACGGCAAGGACTTCACCTTGTTGCAGCGGCGGGGGTTCCCTCCCGTCCTGGTGCCGGTCCACCCCGTGGCCTGCGGCAACAGCCGCGACACGCACGCGATGGTCGGCGCGTTGGAAAGAGGTTCGATCGCGACGTTCTGGCACGCCGTCAGCGGCGCCAACATCACCCTCGACCTATCCCCGTTCGTCATGCGCGTAGCCGATTTCGACGACCAGCGGGTCATCGCCCAGAAGAACACCGCCGGACAACTTGTTCTGCCGGTCACAACCCAAAGGCTTACGCTTTTCTGCCCCAACCTCAGCGCAGCCGTTCTGGAACAAAAAATCAAAAATTCGCTTTCCACCAAGACGCCGTAAGTTTATAACTAGTTGCGCCAATGGGAAAGAGTAAGAAAAAGACCGACAAGGGAACCGCGCTCAAGGAGGAGTCCGTTCTGGCGACTGCCGCTTCGGCCGCCGCATTGACCGATTCAGAAGCAGGCATATCTGATGCCGTAACGGCACAGGACATCAAAACTGTGCCCGGGCCTGTCAGCCCTGCTACCGAAGGAACGCCGTCCTCGGCGGCACCTCTTGCTGTACCCCCTCCGCAAAAAAGCCGCTGGCGGCGCTTGCTTCCCGACTTAATCAAGGTCGTGCTGGCGCTGGCGGTGATCGCCACGGCCGGCGCCATCTGGTACAAGCCGCCGCTGTTTCTCTCCTCTCGCCCGTATGTCTCCTACACCTTCGGCGGCCAGAAGGCCACGGACGCCAAGCTCTACCGGCCTCTTGCCATGCCGACGCGCTACTATATCGAGTTGCCGCGCCAGTTGGCCAACCGGTACACCTGGTTCGCGGTTGACCGCCGCCGCGAAGTGGCCGCCCTCTCCGAGGAGCCGGGCCACTCATTCTTAGGACAGAAGGCCATTAAGCGCAGTGATCCGCTGGGGCTTGACCTGGAATTCCGCAAATTGGACAACTCCGAATGGCAAGTGCATTTTTTTGAGGACTCCGTCGTTTTCTCTAACGCCGTGCTCACCGTCCGGATCGACACGAAATTAGATAACAACAACGGCGGCAAATAGTTATATTTTAATTTCACCTCGTTTGCGTCCTTCTTTCTCGCGGTTTCAGCGCCTTTTCATACACCCAAAATTCGGGTATTGACAGAACCGTGTCTTTTTGCTGTCTTTTTTTACTGGAATTGCCGTGCCAGACGTGCTAATTTGCGGCGTTTCTTGGAACTATCAACCAACGAGAGGCAAACAGGATGCTTAAACAGTCCGCCCACGCTCAGAAAGTTTCGGCTTATGCGCAGGCCGGAGTGGATATCGACTCGAAAATGTCTGGCATCGAGATCATCAAGAAGATGGTCGCCACCACCACGACCAAAGGGGTCGTCGGCGGGATCGGCAGTTTCGGCGGTCTTTTCCACTCGCCAGGCAAGGATTGCCTGCTGGTGGCCAGCACGGACGGTGTGGGCACCAAGCTGAAAGTGGCGGCAGTGGCCAAGAAGCACGACACCGTGGGACAGGACATCGTCAACCACTGCGTCAACGACATTCTGGTTCAGGGAGCCAAACCGCTCTTTTTCATGGACTACATCGGCACCGCTCGTTTCGACAAGGCCGTCTTCACGGAGGTGATATCCGGACTCTGTAAGGCCTGCAAGGAGAACGGCTGCGCGCTCCTCGGCGGCGAAACGGCGGAGATGCCCGGGCTCTACCCGCTGGGCGAATACGATCTCGTCGGCACGATCGTCGGCGTGGTGGAAAAGAAAAAGGTCATCACGGGCAAAGACATCAAGCCTGGCGACGTGATCATCGGCCTGCCCTCGGGCGGACTTCAGACGAACGGCTTCTCGCTGGCGCGCAAGGTGATCTTCGACCAGTGCGGTCTCACTCCGCAAGACTTTTTGCCCGGCACCCGCTATACGGTTACCGAGGCTCTGCTGGCGGTCCACCACAGCTTCCTGAAACCCGTTACGGCGCTGATGGCGAAAGTGCCGATACGCGGCATGGCCCACATCACGGGCGGCGGCTTCGTAGACAACATTCCGCGCGTGCTGCCCGGCACCTGCAACGCCATCATCGACCGCAACAGTTGGAAGGCGCCGACCGTCTTCACGTTCATCGAGCGCCAGGGCAAGGTCGACCACGACGAGATGTACCGCGTATTCAACATGGGCATCGGCTACGTCATCGTCGTGCGCCAGAAGGACGCCTCCGCTGCGATGAGCCTGCTCAAAAATTTAAGGCAGGCGCCCGTGCTGATCGGCGCGATCGAGAAGGGTCAGAAGAAGGTCATCTACCGCGACCGCTGATCCGACCGTCAAAACAAAAAAAAGGCACTCCTGCGGCGAGAACCACAGGAGTGCATTTTCTTACTCGCGACTCACTACTTCTTCGCGGGCGCCTTCTTAGCAGGAGCCGCCGCCTTCTTCGCGGG
>CAYSXF010000626.1:0-3661 GCA_964434815.1 uncultured Lentisphaeraceae bacterium | reverse complement strand
TTTGCCGTCCACTTTTGCTCGCTACAACCGTCCACTTTTGAAAACGCCGCGACACCTCAGAATGAAGACTAAGAACAGCGATTCCACTCCTCTGTTTTTTCGTCCTTCATTTCCGGTTCACAGGCGTGATACTTTATTGTCCTCGCTTGTTATGCGGTTTGCGGTCGTGCGCACACCGTTGCGGCAAGGTGGTGTTTACAAATAATAGAGGGAGCATTATGACGAACGTATCACGCCGGTCGTTTCTGAAAGCGGCTGCGGTGTCGGCGATCGCCGCGCCGATGATCATCCCGGCTTCAGCCCGCGGGGCGCACGCGCCCAGCAACCGCATCAACGTGGCCACTATCGGCATCGGCCCCATGGGCAAAGGCCACCTCGGCGCCACGCTCAACAATCCGGGCTTTCAGGTGGTCGCCTGCTGCGACGTCCTCAAGCTGAAGATCGAGAAGACCGCCGCCATGGCCGACGCCCGCTACGAGGACGCCAAGAAAACAGGCTCCTACAAAGGCTGCAAAGGCTTCACCGATTTCCGCGACCTGCTCGCCATGCCGGACCTCGACGCCGTCACCATCGCCACGCCCGACCACTGGCACGGCCTGATCGCCATCGCCGCGTGCGCGGCCGGCAAAGACGTCTACTGCGAGAAGCCGCTCGGCCTCACCAACCACGAGAGCCGCGCCATGGCTAACGCGGCCCGCCGCTACGGCACTGTCTTCCAGACCGGCTCGATGCAGCGCTCGGATGACAAGTTCCGCCACGCCTGCGAGCTGGTGCGCAACGGTCTGATCGGCGAGATCAAAGAGGTATACGTCGCCGTCGGCGGCTCGCCCAAACCGTACTGCACGCTCCCGGCCGAGCCTGTTCCGGAAGGCCTCGACTGGAACCTATGGCTAGGCCCGGCTCCCGTCCGGCCCTACAACAAAGTCCTCTGCCCCGGCGTCTGGGAGCACGGCTTCTCCGGCTGGCGCGGGTACGCCGAGTTCGGCGGCGGCGGCCAGTCCGACTGGGGCGCGCACCACTACGACATCGCGCAGTGGGGCTTGGGCATGGACGAGTCTGGCCCGGTCGAGGTCACTCCGCCCACGCTGAGCAAGACCGACCCCAAGCCGCTGACTTACCGCTACGCCAACGGCATCGTTATGTACCGCGCCAGCAAAGAGCCCAACGCGGGCGTCACCTTTATCGGCACCAACGGCTGGGTCGCTGTCAACCGTGGCTTCCTCAAGTGCAGCCGCCCGTCGCTCGAGACCCACAGCTTCCGGCCGTCGGACATCCGCCTCTACAAGAGCGCCAACCACATGCAGAACTGGCTCGAGTGCATCAAGACGCGCGGCCCGGTGATCTGCTCCGCCGAGACCGGACACCGCACAGCGACGATCTGCCAGATCGGCACCATCGCCGAGGCCATCGGCCGGCCGCTCAAATGGGATCCGGTCGCCGAGCGCTTCGACGACGAAGCCGCCAACCGCATGCTGCGCCGCGAAATGCGCGCGCCGTGGGCTGTTTAAGGAATCAGGTTTATGGGTCAGTGGCATGGGCGACTCGCCCATGGCATGCACGGTCAAGTTGCCCGTGCCACACGCAATGACGAAGCAGAGATCACTATCATGAATAAAATTGCATTATATGCGCTTCTTTTTTCAGGAGCGTTTGTTTCGGCTCAAGCCCAGAGCAACATCGCCGCTCAGGCCATGTCCTTCACTTTCGGTGCGCCGGACGCGTCGATTCAGGCGGTCTATACCGAAATCGCCGCCACGCCGGCGAAAGACTATCCGGCTTTGGAAGCGCGCCTGCTGGCCGCAGTCAAGGCGCAGCCCAAGCTCTCGCCCGAAGCCGCCAAGCTCGCCTCCGACGCGCTGCGGCTGACCGGTTCGACCGCCTGCCTGCCGCTGCTGACAGACTGGCTGAAGTCACCCGAAACGGCGCCGGCCGCTCTCCGCGCCTTCAGCGGCATACGCGGCAGCGAGGTGGACGCGGCCCTGCTCGCTTGGCTCAAGACGTCAGACAGCGACGTGCGCATCGGCCTGTTGAACGCGCTGGCCGCACGCGGCAACGCAACGATACTCCAGCAGGCTAAGACCTGGGCTGCTGGCACAGACGACGCACTGGCCGTGGCAGCCATCCGCGCGCTGGGAAACCTTGGCACGATGGAAGCCATCACGGCCCTGAAAGCCCTGAAACCGGCGTCCGCCGCCAAGCGCCAAGCTCGCACCGAAGCGCTGACCACCTGCGCGAACAGCCTCAAAGCCCGCGAGTCCGCCGTGCTCTGCCGCACCTTGCTCGCCGGCGACGATCCTCAAGAACTCAAAGCCGCCGCGCTCGCGCGTTTGGTTGCGCTCGATCCCACCGCCGCGTTGCCGGACGTGCTGGCCGCGCTCAAAGGCAAGGACCTCTACCTCGCCCGCCTCGCAGCCGGCTTCACCTGTCAGATCAAAGGTGCGAAAGTCTCCGCGACGCTGACCGCCGCATTGCCCGGACTGGCCCCGGAAGTGCAGTTGGCGCTCCTGACCTCCCTCGGCCTGCGCGGCGACGACAGCGTCGTGCCCGCCCTGCTGGCCCTGGCGGCAGCCGAAGGCGATGAAGCTCTACGCCTTGCAGCGCTGGACGCGGTCGCCAAGCTGGGCAACGAGACGCAGGTCGAGGCCCTGTTGAAGCTTTCCGATCAGGCGAATGCGGTCGGGCGCGGCGCGATGAACGCCCTCAGCGCGCTGCCGTCAAAGGCGGTCGACGCCAAGCTGATCAGCCTGCTTGTGCCTGACGACCCCGCGCGCCTGAAGAACGTCATCCAAGCCCTGAGCAACCGCGCCTGCATGGAAGCCACGCCCAAGCTGCTCGCGCTGGCCAAAGGCGACAACGCGGACGTGCGCCTGACCGCGCTGCGCGGCCTGCGCGGAACCGCCACGCCCGCAGTGTTTCCCGAACTCGCCGCCATGCTGCCCAAAGCTTCATCCGACGACCTCGCGGCCGTTGTGGCAGCCATGTGGATCGCGGCCGACGACGCTGAGACCTATGGCCTGCGCTTCATGAAAGTGTGGCAGCCGGTCGAAGGGGCCTCGCCAGCGCTGCGGATCGCTGTGCTGAGCCTCGCAGCCCGCGCCTCCGCGCCGGAAGCGCTAGAGGTTGTGAAG
Organism: uncultured Lentisphaeraceae bacterium; assembly: GCA_964434815.1. Taxonomy (GTDB): domain Bacteria; phylum Verrucomicrobiota; class Kiritimatiellia; order RFP12; family UBA1067; genus CAYSXF01. Next base: position 533 of record CAYSXF010000626.1, on the reverse strand, counting down.
AAGCAGATGTCCGACAGCGAGAAGAGTGTGGTCACAGCCGCGCAGCGCGCGCTCTTCTCGTGGCAGAACGAGGAGTGCGTGCCGCTCTGCATGGAGCTGGCCAAGAGCACGGCGGACAAGCGTGTCAAAGCCCAGGCTTTGGAAACCGTGGCCGGACGTCTCGAGCGCCGCGAGGCCAAGTTGGACAAGAAGCAGAAGCTCGCCTTGCTGGATGAAACCCTCAAGCTGAACCCCGAGCCCAACACGCTCAAACGCATTGAGAAGGCCATCGAGAGCATCAAGAAATAGCAGCGAATCGGGATGTCAGGATTCAGGCCACTGGCAATAATTGTTGCCAGTGGCCTTAGATTTTGTTGTTCCGCAGGAAAGAAGGTGAGTGAGTGTAGCAAGGAGTACTTTTATCACATATTCGAATATGTGAAATATGAGTGATTTACCCTTTGCATTACTTATTCTTCGCTGGCCAATGTTAGCACCGCTTCGTATACTGTCTCTTATACACATCTCCGAGCCCACGAGACAGGCAGAAATCT
>CAYSXF010000625.1:0-3662 GCA_964434815.1 uncultured Lentisphaeraceae bacterium | reverse complement strand
TCATAGATCAGCGCGTCTCCGAAATCGACTGACGTGTCCGCGCCCGCAAGATTGCCGCCTTGAACCGGAGCCGCGAACTGGGACGCGTCTTTATCGCACAGCGCCACAACTTTCGCGCCTTTGACTTTTTTCCAGCAGCCGTAGTGCATGCGTCCCATGAAACCGAAGCCGACGATCGCGACCCGCTTCAACACTTTCTCTTTCTTTGCCATGTTCAAGTCTCCCTGTTCAAACAATGTTCAACCAAACTATGCCGTAAGAATCCACTATCCCTGCGCAGTTGTCAATCCCGCACGGCTGACGCAGCTAGTGCATCTCTACCGCGACCTCGCCCAGCCCTGGACGCAGGTAGTTAAAGCGGACATCCGGATGATCCGCCAGAAGCGACATCGGCACGCTGCTGTCCGGGATGCGCTTCGAAATCATCAGCGCCGACAGCCGCATGCCGAACGGATTGTCGTGATGCCCCGGGTGCCAGATTGAGACTTTCTCCGCCTTCCACGTTTCAACCGGCCCGACCGTCGCGGCCCGCACCGGCACCATCGCGACGTTGCCGCCGCCCGAGGTCCTCGCGTTCTGAATAATCGTCACAGGATGCAGATCCACGATTCGCGCCGGCTGCCTGCGGTAGATGTCCGGCGAAGGCGGCATGTCCGCAAACGCGCCCTCGCGCTTCGGCGGATCGTTGAACGCCCAGTGCTTAATCTCGCCCTGTCCGCCCTGCATCAGAAGACACTTCACTTGATCGTAGGTCTTCGTGTAGGCGGCCAAGTCGCCGACAGGAAAGTGCAGGTTCGCCTCGGGCATGGCCAGTCCCGGCAGTATGCGGTCGAAGCACTGCTGCTTGTCGCATGCGGCAAAGGAGAGCGGATGGGTCTGCGGCACGGCAGCGCCGTTCTCGACCCACTCGTCCATGCCCCAGAAATGCGCATTCCGCAAATTGAGCCCGACCGCGTTGACGATACGCGCCACCAGCGGCAACTGCTCGGTCGGCCCGATGGGGCCGCACACGCCGGCCGGGTTGTCCGGCGTCGCGCGCCGCCAGGCGGCCACATACTCAAGCGCCTCCGCCGTGTAAAATTCCTCCACCGTGTCGTAGAAACTCACGGTGAATCCGGGCCGCGACAACTGAGCCAGATCCCTGGCGGTCAACTTCGCCGCATCGTTCAGAATTTCAGTGTCCAGCGTCGTGTAGTCCCACCAGCCCGGAGCCAGCTTGCTGATCGCCCTCGCCATTTCGCGCCTCCTCTTACCTTTATTTTCCGCACGGCTTCACGGCATCCGACAGCAACGCTTGCAGCGGAGCGAAGTCCGGCGCGCAGTAGCCCATGTGGTTGTGCCGCCGCCAGCCCTCCGCATAGGCGCAACCGCCATACCGGGTGCCGACCGTGCGGGCGGCGTCGGCCATGATTTCCAGATACGAGTCCATGCCCTGCGTTGCGTCGAGCCACTCTTTCTGGCTTGCGTGCTGCGCCAGCATTTCGCGCTTGGTCGCCATCACGTCACCAATATCCACAACGAATTCGGGAACGACTGGCGTGCGCTGCATGTCCATCATCACATGCGGCAGCGAGTGGTAGATCGCGACCGGCTTGTTGTAGGAGGGCACGGGTGGATCGGTCACGTAGCAGGGAAGACAGCGGTTGAACACCGCCGAACTTGTCAGCCGAGAGGCATATTCGTGATCCTCCATGTAATCGTACCGCGAAAGCGTCAGCACAATGTCAGGCTTGATCTCACGCACGATCGCGGTCACTTTCGCCAACGACGGCGCATCGTAGAAGATGCCGGCATCGTCGAACAGAGACGGGTGCCACACCGCGCCCGCTATGCGAGCGGCAGCCTGCGCCTCCAGCGCCCGAATGCGCGCGGTCTCCTCTTTCGAGAAAACCTCCGAGCCATAACAGCCGTTCGCAAGGTTGCAGATGTGGATCTCGGCGCCAGCCCGTTTCAACAGCAGGAGTGTCCCGCTCATCATGAACTCGATATCGTCGGGATGAGCCGCCATCGCCAATGCGATCATTGTTTCTGCCATATAGCACCCTTTCATAAACTTCAGGTTTTTCGGGTGACGATCACCTGCTCGGGATCTACCCACACGACGGCCGGCGCTCCCGCGCGGTCACGCCCGACCAATGGGTTTAACTCGAAGGCCTTGAATGTCCGCATGCCACCCTCAGCAAGCGGCAGTTCGATCATATGCTGAGCCACTTCGCCCAGATAGACGCTTTCGAGATAACGTCCATTCAGCACATTCGGCGCTCCGACGGCAAACCGGTCAAAGCGGACCGACTCAGGACGGATGCACAGTTCCACGGCATCGCCGACCCCAAGATTGGCGGCAGCCCGGGCAGCGACAAACGTTCCGCTCGCCGTGTCCACCGTCACCCCGGCAGACGATATGCCCGTGGCGCGGCCAGAGATGAAATTTCCTTCGCCGATGAACCCCGCGACAAAGCTGTTGACCGGTTCCCGATACACCTGCGACGGCGTACCGATCTGCTCGATCACGCCGTCGCGCATCACCGCCAGCCGGTCAGCGATCGAGAGCGCCTCCTTCTGGTCGTGCGTCACATAGATGGCCGTCAGCCCCGCCTGCTTGCAAATGCGGCGAATCTCGACGCGCATTTCGAGGCGCAGTTTGGCGTCGAGGTTCGAAAGCGGCTCATCGAGCAACAGGCATTGCGGTTCGATCACCAGCGCGCGAGCGAGCGCCACGCGCTGCTGCTGTCCGCCCGAGAGCTGATTCGGACGGGTCTTGGCTCGGTCCGCCAGGTGCACCCGCTCCAGAGCCTCCGTCACGCGCCGCTTGATCTCCGCGCGCGGCACCTTGCGCATCTCCAAACCGAATGCCACGTTCTCGGCAAGCGTCATGTGGGGCCACAGCGCGTAGCTCTGGAACATCATACCCGTGTCGCGCTTGTAGGGCGGCAGCCCTGTCACGTCGCGCTCGCCAATCAGAATGCGCCCGGACTCCGGCGCATGGAAACCTGCGATGCACCGCAGCAGAGTCGTTTTGCCGCAGCCGCTCGGCCCCAGCAAAAAAAACAGCTCGCCCGGTTGAATATCGACGCAAACCTCTTTCAAGGCAACAAATGAACCGAACCGTTTGACAACTTTTTCGACCCTGACGGACACCGCCATGCTACTCTCCAACGCGTTACTGGGGCCACTCATAGACTCGCTATGCTTGACGTTATATTAGCCCTAACCACGGCTCGACGCAAGGCGGCATTCACTTGGGCCAGATATACCATTTTTAACACGTTACCTGATTTCGTCCTTGATTAATCAGTGGCCTTTCTATACATTTTTCTGTTCAAATATTTTATTGCGTTGTTGCGTAGGTTTGTTTCCTGATAACTGCTTGCTTAAGGAGTTTGGTCATGAAGCCTTTACGTTCTATGCTGCTGCCTATTGCCACCGCCTGTTTGTTCGCCGTTCCGTTTGCCAATGCCCAAACACCCCCCGTTCGCATCATGCCCTTGGGCGACTCCATCACGCTTGGAACCGGCACACCGGGCGGATACCGGTATCCGCTCTATGTGTCGCTCACAAACGCCGGCTACAACGTGGACTTCGTTGGAACACAGACCGGCAACGCCACCAACCTATTGCCTGTCTCTTATACACATCTCCGAGCCCACGAGACAGGCAGAAAT
>CAYSXF010000624.1:0-3666 GCA_964434815.1 uncultured Lentisphaeraceae bacterium | reverse complement strand
TAAAGGTGACGCGCACGCCTCTGCCGGGCGCAGTCTCGATGGCGAGGTTGCCCCCGATTTCGTCTAGGCGCGCCCGGATAAAGGCGAGTCCGTTTCCGGAGTGGGACTCGGACAGATCGAAGCCTTGCCCATCGTCGGCGACCGTGACGACAAAGGTGGCGTCGCGGGAACGGATGTCCACCGTGACGGTCGTGGCGCGGGCGTGTTTGGCTGCGTTGCTGAGCGCCTCTTTGATGGCTCGGAAGAAGGGGTGTCGGATCGAGGGCGGCAGCTTGAACGTCGGAATGTCAGGCGCGATGATCACGCGTGCGCGGAGGTTGGCGTCGCGCAGAAAGTTCTCGGCGTAGAGCGCGAGATAGGTCGCCACCTGCTCCGTGTCGTCCTTGTCGGGATTTGCGGCCCAGACGATCTCGTTGAGCGCGCGGCTGGTTTCGCGCGCGGCATTGAAGATGCGCTCGTTGAGGTCGTTTCCGGCCTGCGGCATTTCGGGAATGTAGCGCCCCTGCGTGCTCAGCATGGCCATGCGGGTGAGACCCGCGCCGATATCGTCGTGCAGGTCGCGCGCGATCCGCGCCCGCTCCTGATCCACCGCGTGTACGCGGGCCAGCCGTCTGAGCTTGCGCTGGGCGCGACGGCGGGTGAAGTAGGCTGCGGCTGCGCCGCTGACAGCGAGAGCCAGCGCCAGCGCGCCGAAGCGGAAGAGAGGCGACTGCCACAGGAGCGGCTGAATCACAAACGCGCGGATGGCCGGCTCGAGGCAGCCGCCCTCGCGGTCGATCGCGCGGACCGCCAAGCGGTGAGGCCCGGGTGTCAGGCGTGCGAAGGTGGCGCTGCGGAGCGCGACGGGCTCGGACCAGGCTTCGTCGTCGAGCTGCCACGAGAAACGCGCATGGATGCCCTCGGACACGGGAAGCGCCGAGAAACGGAATGTCGCGGTGCGCGTGCCTGCGGGCAGCACGCTGGGGCCGTAGGTGATGGCTGGCCGTATGCCGGACTCGGTGACGTGCGAGAGGAGGCGTTCTGGCACCACGCAGGCCAAGCCGTTCAGTGTCGGGAAAAGCAGCCGGCCGTCGTCCATGACCAGTCCGGCGGGTGCGAAGCCTCCCGTGCATTCGGTGGTTTCCATGCCGTCGGCCTGATCGTAGAGCCGCGAGGCCGCTTCGGGGGTTTCCCCGAGCCGGATGATGCCGGAGCGCGTGCCGAGCCAGATGCGGCCGTCGCGGGCTTCGAGGATCTGCTGCACGCAGCACTCGGGCTGGCACCACTCGCCCGGTGCGGGTGCGAGGACGTGGGAGGTGGGGTCATACAGAAAGGCGCCGTGAGTGGTTCCGACCCAAAAGCGTCCGGCACTGTCCTCGGTCAGAACGCGAATGCTGCAGGGCTCGGGCGTTTCGGCAAGCTGCGTCAGTGTGCGGGTGACCGGGTCGATGTGGAGCAGACGGTTGCCGGATGCGGCGAAGAGTACGCCTGCGCCGTCGGCCATGACCAGTTCTGTCTGCTCTCCAGCCACCACGCGCAAAAGCGGGGGGCTGTCTGCCTGCACGTAGAAAAGGCCGCTTGGGGAGCCGGCCCAAAGCGTGCCGTCTGGCGTGCATGCCAGCGAAGTGACGTTCCAGGTCGGAAGAGGAGAGGCCCGCTCGATCGAGACGATCTGCACGGTCTCGTCCTGCTGCCGGATCAGGTAGTGGCCCAACGTTGCGAACCAGGTCATGGCATCGGGCGTCCGCAGGATGGCGGCGACGCTAGCCCTGCTTAGCAAGGGCGTGAGCGACTCTTGGGCCAGCGCCTCCAAGGGGCCTGAAAACAGTCCGTGTCCGGCGATGGCCGCGCGCAGTCCGCCCCCCGGCTGGCGTGCCAGCGCGTAGAACGCTTGCGGCCCAGGCAGGCCAGGGGCGCGGATCATGGTCACAGTGCGGGGGCGCAGATGGAGAATGCCCGCGCCGCGCAGGGCGATCCAGACGCCTCCAGACTGCGACCGGAGCATGGAGGAAGGATACAAGGGCGTGCCGAGGTCGGCCGCGGTCATTTCCGAGCGCCGCCCGTTCTTGAGCAGATAGACCGCGTTCTCCGTGCCGAACCAGACCTCGTTGGTGCCAGTCTCCAGCAAGGTCCGGATGCCGAGACGTTGCTCGGGCGTGAACCCAGTCTCGACACCCTGCCACCCTTCAGACGGGGTATAGACAAACAGGTGGCAGGGGTGGAGGTAGAGCCAGACGCGGCCATCCCTTCCGGCAAAGATGCGCTCGAAACCTCCGATGCTCGGATCTTGGATCTGCGGTGAGGGCACTAAGGTGTAGGTTCTGGTCGTTGCGTCCATCCGAAACACCCGCTCTTGCGAGACGAGCCACAGATTGCCTGCCGTATCCGCACAACCGCCTTGGAACCTCTTCTCAAGCGAGTGCGAGTTTACGCCCGGCACAGGGAAAAGCTCGGGAGCCTTTCCTCCATAGCGGATCAGGCCCTCTTGGGTTACACCCCAAACTGTGCCATCAGCGTTTCGGAGAATATCCAGATTGACGCCAAGCGGCGTACCGGTCAAAACCGCCCGGCGGGGCGTGGCGACGCCAGCGCGGTGATAATGAACGGCGGCATGCGTAGAGACGTACGCGCTGTCTGACGTCACCGGAACGAACGCGGAGATCGTTTGGTTCGTCTCATGAACGCGCAGCACGGCTTCGGCCTCGGCGCCGTCGAACCGGTAGAGGGCGTTTCCCGTGGCCAGCCAGAGAAAGCCGTCGGGGCCGGCTTCGAGGTCTTCGATCTGGTCGCTGGGCAGGCCGTTGTCCTGGGTCCACTGCCTCACGACAAACGCATCGAGAATCCGGTCGGCGCGTGCCGGACAGCACAGCCAGAGAAGGCCGAACCCGATGAGAGCCTCTTTAGAAAACACGTACATGGACGCTACAGTAAATCCGTTATAGACCTTTGGCAAGCCCTTTGCATGGCCGATTACTATAGGCGATTCGCAGGCGCGACATGCACTGGATGTTTATCCAGCTAGTCCCCATCGCCGGATCACCGTATCATGTCCCAGATATTGCTGGTTTCGGTGCATGATCTAGTGCGTTTCGAAAAGGAGTCGTCATGAGAAGAGCGAGTCTGGTAGTCGTGATTTTAGGAGTCGCCGCATCGTCCTATGCCCAGAGTTGGCTGCTTACTGCGGGAAGCGGTTCTTGGACCAATACGGCAAACTGGAATCCGGCAGCCGTCCCAGACAGCGACACCGCCTCGGTGGTGATGAGCCAGAACTTCACCAATTCGCCTGCAACGCCCACGCTCACGCTTGACCGCGCGGCAGCGTTCACCGTCAACAAGATCAGCTACAGCGACACCGTGGCGACCTATTACGGCGGCACCATCAGCGCCGGCACGCCGGCCGGCTCGCTTATTTTCGCGGGAACCGCGCCGACGGTTGACACGCCGGGCGCAGCAGGCGCTGACCTCACGATCACCGCGCCGGTGAATCTGAGCGCCGCAGGTCTGACCAAGATGGGCGCACAGAATGTGTTCCTGAATGGCGCGGTGACCGGTTTTGGGCCGCTCGTCTACAATTCGGTCAATGCCGGCATGTTGGTTATCGGTCCGGCAACGACGGTGGATTGGACCACGATCAACAAGGCCCTGTCTCTTATACACATCTCCGAGCCCACGAGACAGGCAGAAATC
>CAYSXF010000623.1:0-3675 GCA_964434815.1 uncultured Lentisphaeraceae bacterium | reverse complement strand
GGGCTCGGAGATGTGTATAAGAGACAGTCGTAGCCCGGCGGCAGCTCGGCGATGTACTTAGCGCCGGCCACGCAACATCTCCCAGAAGTCGCGGCAGTTGATACCGCACCAGCGCTGCTCATCGCCGACGATGTCATCGCAGTACAGGCACCGCCCAGTAGGCACGGGGCCCTCGGGCTTGCGGTTGCGCATCGCCTCGGCCTGGGCGCGGTCGATCTCGCTCTGTGCGCGGTCGATGTCGTCGGTCACCGCTCAACCCCTTCGAGGCGATCGGCCACCAACTTGGCGTAGCCAGCGATGTCCACCCAGCTGTCAGCGTAGTCGGGGTCGCCGTTCACGATGCGGCCCAACTTGTGGGCGATCATCTCCAGCGCTTCCACCTGGTCCGCCGCCAGGCTGCTGCGGGCGCGGCAGTTGAACAGCGCTTGCTTGATCTCCTGGGTCACGGCTGCGTGCGTGGTGAACTTGCCGTAACGGCTGCCGCGTTCGGTCAGGATGTTTGCAAGGCCATCCGCCGGGGCGGCTGGCAACGGGTGAAACGTCAACGCTTCATGCGGGTCTATTTCGATGCTTTTTATTCTGCACGAGCGCCTGAATGGGCAGTCGTTGCAACTGTTCTCTGCCGCCTGCTGGGGGTTTGGGTTGCTTCCCCAGCACTTTGGTCTTTCGATCATCTCTTGCCTTTCATGTAGTCCATCAGCGCTTCTTGCACGGTGCGCTTGCCGTCTCGCCTGGCCATCACGACTTCGTCGATGGTGTCCTTTGCGACGATGTAGTGGATGAAAACCGGACGGTCGTGGCCGGCTTGCTTCTGACGCACCGGCCCGATGCGCTCGATCATCTGGTCGTGCTGCTCGAGATCCCACCAGTGGCCGAAGAAGACGACGATGTTGCCGCCGTCCTGCAGGTTCAGTCCGTGCCCCGCCGATGCAGGATGAGCGAATAGGATCGGAATCCGCCCTTCGTTCCATTCCCGAATAGTTCCAGGCTCAGAGCCCAGTGCCCGACCTGTAGGGAATGCGCGCTGGAGGCGGGCCAGGTCTGACTGGAAATGGTAGGCCACCAGGACAGGCGCACCGCCCGCCTCCTCAACGATCGAGCCCAGTGCGTCAAGTTTTCCATCGTGTGCCTCCAGCGTAAGACGATCGGGTGACCCATCGGGGTCGACGTAAACCGCGCCGTTGGCCATCTGCAGGAGCTTCATGGTCTTGGCGGCGGCGTTGAAAATCTCGACATCGTGGCCGTCGATCTCGGAGAAGAACTTCTTCTCGAGCTCCTCGTATTGTCGGCGGACTGTCGGCGGCAGGGTCACTTCAATCACGTTGACGATCGGCGCGTCGAGGTCAAACCAATCGCGCGGATCGATGGCCAGCGTGCAGTCGGCCAGGCGGTCCTGGATCTCGGCGGCGGCGTGGTCGGCGGGCGACCAGCTCGTGAACTGACCCTGCTTGGTCGGCCTAAACCACCGGCTCTGGAACGAGTTGTAGGTGCGCCCCAGGCGCTGGCCGGCGTCGATGAACCACTGCTGACCCCACAGGTCGTCGAGCCCGTTGGGGCTGGGCGTGCCGGTGAGGTTGATCCAGTGGCTCACCTGGGTGTGAGCGACCTTGCCCAGGGCCTGGGCACGAGCGCCGCCCTGGCGCAGCCTGAACGACTTCAGGCGCGTGCTCTCGTCGGCGATCACCCGCTTGAATGGCCAGGGTCGCTTCGCGTCGGCGTAATGCGACTGGAGCCAGACCAGGTTGTCGTAGTTGGTGACGAACACCGGGGCGTCGACCTTGAGCGCATCGCGCCGTTCGGCTGCGGTGCCGGTGGCGCTGACCACCTTGAGGCCGGCCAGGTGGTCCCACTTCTTGACTTCGGTGGGCCAGGTCTCCTTCGCTACCCGCAACGGCGCCAGCACCAGCGTGGGCTCGGACTCGCCCATCACGTTGTAGCAGGCGTCGAGCAGCGACAGCACGGTGACCGTCTTGCCCAGGCCCATGCCGGCCCACAGGTTGGCGCGCGGGTGCTCGGCCAGGAAGTCCGTGGCCAGCGTCTGGTAGGCGCGGGGGGTGAAGGCGGTCATTCAGGAAACCAGTTCTGCTTCACGGCCTGGATCGTCTTCGTCGAGATCCGCAGCTCTTCGGCGATCGCGCGGTGGGTCTCGCCGGCGGCCAGGCGCTCGCGCACGGTGCGCGCAGTGGCCTCCGCAGTGCGGACCTGGCGGCGCAACCACTCCGCGCCGCCCAGTCGGTCAAACACGGCCCAAGCTGCCGCGGGCATGCGCACGCTGCGAGGCACCAGCGGGGCGGGGGGCTTAAGTCTTGGCATTTGCTGCCCTTGCAGCGACGCACAGCGCGCACGTCCAGCGTTTGGTGACCTTGCACGTCTTGCCGCCGAGCGCTGGGCGCTTGCCCTCGCACCGTGAGCACGAGCGCGTGAACCCCATGCCGGTGCCGGAGGTCCTGTAGTTCAGCGTCAGGTCTTTGTTCCGTCCAAAGTCGTTGATCACTTGAGCAGCTCCTCGACGCCCTCAAGCGAGTCAATCACGACGACGCGCTGGCCCATCTGCCAGAGCTTGACGTGCTCGCGCTGCTGGTGAGCTTCGACCTTGACCCCGGGCGCCTTGAGCTCGACCCAGACTGCCTCGGGCCAGCGCTCGCGGAACACCTTGCGCCCACCCTCGAGCTCGGTCACCAACTTGCGTGACGGCATCATCACCAGCCGGTCAGGCGCACCGCGTCGGCCCACCCACTGGACCTTGCGCACCTCGCCGCCGATCTCCTTCACCCGGCGCACCAGGTGGCGCTCGATGTCACGCTCGCGCATTACCCTCTCCACGCCAACTCGACGCCGATCGCCGCCATGCACGCGATGCAGGCCAGCACATAGAGCAGCGTGACCCACGGAGACGCAGGCTGTTCCACGTCGGGGTGGCCGACGCTGAAGTCGCAGTCGGCCAGGGTGCGGGGTGTGCGGTCGTTTTTCATGGTCCTCTTTCGGTTGGTTGACTCAGGGGAAATTGTAGCAAACGCTACAGCGGCAGGGTTAGGGTGAACTCTAGTCTTTGCGGTATCGATGCGTCTCGAACCCGGCGGCAGCCAGCGGCAACCCCGGCGCCCAGGGCGGCACGCTCGACATCAACCGCGACAGCGCCTGGTGCGTGAACGCCGCGGTGTCGGGGGTTTCGGTGAGCAGCTCGTCATGCACCGAGAGCACGATCTCGTAGCCGGTGGCCTCGATCTCGGCCATGTTGTGCGCCATGCAATCGCGCGCGGCGGCCTGCGTCCAGTTCTCCACCAACTTGCCGCCGTAGGTCTTGATGCGCGCCCACTGCCGGGTGTACTGGTTGACGCCCATGTAGCTGATCTGGCCCGACTCATCGACCTCGGGCTGCAGGTAGCAGACGTAGCGGCCCGAGGGCAGGCGGCAGCGCAACCAGGCGCCGTCCTTGCGCACCTTGATGTGGCTGCCTGCGGTGTACACCTCGCCGGGGTTGGCGATAGCCAGGCGCACGGCCTCGCCCGCGGCCTTCCACAGCGCGGCGGTGCAGGGGTGGGCTTCCCGCCAGGATGCCTTGAGCACTTCGCAGGCGATGTAGACCCGATCGCTCAGGCCGAGGGTGCTGCGCTTTTTCTTCTTGACCCCTGTCTCTTATACACATCTGACGCTGCCGACGAATAGAGAGGTGTA
>CAYSXF010000622.1:0-3677 GCA_964434815.1 uncultured Lentisphaeraceae bacterium | reverse complement strand
AGATTTCTGCCTGTCTCGTGGGCTCGGAGATGTGTATAAGAGACAGGGTTGACGTCACCGTCGGCGCGCATGCCCAGCCCGTAGAGGCGCTCAGCATCGCCGAGAGGCAGCCGCGCACTCGCATAGACCCCCTGCACCTGGCCACGCGCGGCCGCCATCAGCGGCGGCAGAGCAGGGTCGCCCAGTTCCTTGAGCGGGTCGAGCCTGGGCGTCCCTGCAAAATCCATCGGGCCGATCTCTGCCTTCCCGACGACCGCGCTCCAAACGCCCGGAGCCCGTTGCCGCCACTCCAGGCCCTTCATGGCGGCCAGTGTGGTGTCGACCATGACCGGAGCCGCACGCTCCACAGCCGTCAGACTCGCAGCCGCAGTCAGCACCACACCGGCAGCACCTGCGCCAAGCCGCCTCATGTAAGAGAACATACTTTTTTATCCAATTCTCTGTTGCCTTTGACACCACATCTTCTACTGGACTCTAATAAGCGTCCCTTTGGGTCCGTAGACTCTCAGGATGAGTTTGGACGTGGCCGTGTCGAAACGCAGGCTGCCGCCGTCAAGGCCGGTGATCGTCACTTTCGGGTTAAAGGTGTTTGTGAAAATAGTGCTTTGGCCGCTATAGTCGGTCAACACGATATCGGCAGCTCGGGAACCGGTGTAGGCAGAGACATCGATGTTGTAGGTAGCGTTGGACCAGGCGGCATTGAACGACCCGTTGTTGCCGCTAGACAAACTTCCCATCACCAGCGTGGTGAACCCGTTAGTCGAAAGCGTATAGCTGAAGGTGTTCCAGCCCTTGTGCTCAAAAGACATGGCCGGATTGTCAATAGCGGCTCCGTTGGTGAAATTCATCGATCCGCCGTTCATATCCAGCCATGTGACGCCCGAACCCAAATGGCCGGACAGGTTGACGGTCGTGCCACCCAAACGCACCACGCCGCCCTGGCCGGCATGCACGTCCAGCGTCCCGGCCACAGTGAGTGTTCGCACGCCAATGCTGCTCTGACCGGTACTGGCCGAGAGCCTGACCGTCGCGTTTGTCTGGATTACGAGAGACGCGAACGTGCTCTGGCTGTTTGTGACCGTAGCGCTGGATCCGACCACCACCGTATCGGATGCGCTCGGCAGGTTCGTCGGCATCCAGTTCAGCCTGTCCATCCAGTTCGCGCCGTCGCCGCCGCCGCTCCACGTGACCGGATAAGGGAACGTCAAAACCAAGGAACTGGTCGAAGTGTCAAACGAGAGGTTCGCGTTCAGACCGCTGGAGCCCGTGTTGATGTTGACCTTGGCCGTATTGAAGCCGGTGTTGAACACCGCCGAGTTGCCGGTGAAGTCCATGAGCACGACGCGCAACCCACTTTTCAGATCATAGTCAGAGATATCGACATTGTAGGTGACGTTCGACCAGGCTGCGTTGAACGACCCATTGTTGCCGGAGTAGAGGTATCCGGCGGTCAAGGTTTTGAAGCCTCCGGCGGAGAGCTTGAAGCTGAAGGTGTTGTTGCCCTTGTGTTCAAAGCTCATGCCTGCGTTGTCGAACACGGCACCGTTGGTGAAATTGATGCTGCCCCCGCTCATATCCAGCCAGGTGATGCCCGCACCCAAGTGTCCGGAGAGGTTGATGGTTGCTCCGTTCAGCCGCAGCGTGCCCCCGGCCTTGTTCAGCGTCCCTGCCACGGAGAGCGTCCGACCGCTAGTCAGGTCGACCGCGAGCGAGACCGACGCGTTCGTCTGGATTTCAAGCGTCGTAAAGCTGTTCTGCCCGTTCGTGACCGAGGCGCTTGAGCCAACGGTCAAGTTATCGGAAGTGCCTGGAGTTCCGTCCGGATTCCAGTTCAGCGTATCCGTCCAGTTTCTGCCGTCGCCGCCGCCATCCCAAGTCCTGGTAACTGCGTGCGCGGAAACCACCGCCATTAGCCCCGCGAGGGCGCCGATCATCAACTTGCCATTCTGTATCATTGTCATAGTGGGCTCCCTTTTATTACTGCGAGACCCTGCGCGAGAGGGCGCTCTCGGAACACTCGTCCACACCATTGATAAGGATAGCACCTTTTACCCAAGATCACATACGGACAATTTGTGCAAAAGTAGGACAACGTGTGCAATCTGTTGCGGAGGTTATGCGCCCCGTTCTTTGAAAGGACTGCTTGTCATCCGGGATGAGGCGTGCTATGTTTTATACATGGATCGCGGCCAAATAGAAACCTATCTCGCCCACCTTTCAGCGTTGCTGGCCGCGCGTGACGTCGTGGGAGAGATTGTGCTCTTCGGCGGGGCGGCTATGGTCTTGGCCCACAAAGCTCGGCTTAGCACAAAGGATGTGGACGCCGTGTTCGAACCCAAGGATACGGTTTACCAGGCCGCCGCAGAGGTGACACAGGAGTGCGGTGCCGCAGAGGGCTGGCTGAATGACGCCGTGAAAGGGTTTCTTAGCGAAAAGGGCGAGATGCAACCGCTGCGCGACCTGCCCAACCTGAAAGTGTATGTGGCCGTGCCGGAATACCTGCTGGCCATGAAGTGCATGAGCATGCGGCTGGGGAAAGACGAGACGGATATACGGGACATCCGGTTCTTGATGGATCGTCTTGGCTTGCGGAAGGCGGAGGCTGTTTTGAGTATCGTCGAGCGCTATTATCCCCGGAACCAGATCCAGCCCAAAACCCGCTTCGCCATCGAAGAACTCTGCCAGAACTTGGAGGGGTTATGAGAACTGACCGTCTTACCATCCGAGACATCAGCCAGTTGTGGAACGACGAACTCCAGCGTGGGCAGAATCTGTCTTTATTGCTTTTGGGCGACCTGCTCGACGATTTCCGGCAACGCTGCTCAACCCCGGAAGAGAAAGCCGCGCTGGTCCGCGAGACGCCGGTGTGGCTGGATACGGAAACGCACGCCGATTGCAACGCCTATCTGGCCGCTGTGGCCGAAACCCTATGCCGCGAGGCCTCCCTGCCGCCGCCTGTTTGGACGGACTCCCCGCCCTGTTTTTTGCACCGTCCGTGGTTTGCGGGCGGGTTCGAGACACTAAAAGCGCTCCTGCTTGTCGAGAGCCCCGTCGCTTTCCGCCGCCGTAATCTCTTTGTCTCCGCCAACGCCTTGACCCGGGCTTAGCCTAACCAAACCATGAAGCGGAAAACTTCGATCCTCTTCCTGCTGGCTTGGAATGACTATCGCATTTTTCAAGGCATCAGCCGCTATGCGCACGAGGTTGGCTGGCAGATGGACACGCGCCACTTCTTTCTCAACCTGTTCCCGAAGGACCGCACCTTTCAGGGCATGATCGCCATGTGGCACACCGACCCGGCGGTCAGGGCTTATATCCGTGAGAAGTCGAAGCGCGTGCCGACCGTTATCCTCGGCACCCAGAACCCGGGAGTCCGCGCGCCGATGGTCATGCCCGACAACCGGCAGGCCGGACGCCTGGCGGCCGAGCACCTGTACGGCCTCTTTCACAAGCATTACGGCTGGTTCGCCTGCGACACCTGTCCGTCGGGCAAGGAGCGGAAGGCTGCGTTCGAGGGCCGGCTGCGCGAATTCGGCTTCTCCTGCGCGGACTTCTCCTGCGGCAAGGCCCCTTTCAACGCGAAGGCCGTTCTCCACAAGCTGAAGCTGAGCCCCACGCCCGTTGGCGTGCTGGCCCGTGACGATCATAACGCCGCCGTGCTGATCTCCCTCTGTCAT
>CAYSXF010000621.1:0-3684 GCA_964434815.1 uncultured Lentisphaeraceae bacterium | reverse complement strand
ACGTGCTGAGCCGAGTGAATACTGTGACGGGCGTGCCATACAAGGACGACAAGGCGATCCTCGCGTGGCAGTTCGGCAACGAGATGCACAGCGCCCAGACTAACTGGCTCTCCGAGATGGCGGCCTACATGAAGAGCCTTGACCCCAATCACCTCGTCGCTGAGACGCGCCATCAGACCGGACCAGCGCAACTGATCGACCCCAACATCGATATGCTCACGCGCCATTACTACGCCAGTTACGACGGCGTGGGCGCCGACTGGATCTCGGCGTGTCGCAAGGAGATCGAGGCGATTAAAGGCCAGCGACCCTTTTTCGTGGGCGAATTCGGACCTTACATTGACGGAGAAAACTTCACGAAGGAGAATGCGCCCGAGAAACTGAAGAAGTTCCTCGACGGGTGCGTCGGCATGCAGGGCATGGCCGGGACGATGCTGTGGAGCATGTACTTCCATTGCCAGGACGGCGGTTTCCGCTGGCACCAGATTTTCACGTACCCGAGCGTCTGGTCATATCACTTTCCCGGGTTCCCCAGCGCGGAGGCGCAGGCCGAGACCGGCATCATGCGCGAGCTGCGCGAGGCGGCCTTCCGCATCCAGGGGCTGCCTGTTCCGCCGGTGAGCGCACCCGACGCGCCGGAGCTGCTGCCCTTCACGGAGGTGCCGATGTTCTCGTGGCGCGGATCGGCAGGCGCGGAAGGGTATGACATCGAACGCGCGTCAAACGCAAACGGGCCGTGGTCTGTGTTGGCCTCGAACGTGTCAGATGCGGACATCGCCTACCGTCCGCTCTTCAGCGACGTGACGGCGAAGGCGGGAGAAAAGTGGTTCTACCGCGTGACCGCACGCAATGCCGGCGGCAAATCGCAGCCGTCCAACACGGTCGGCCCGGTGATGGTCAAGGAGGTCTGCGCGGTGGACGAGTTCCAGGATCTTTCGCGTGTCGCGGTACGGTCGCAAGGGCTGACGCTCGACAACACCTACAACGCGCGTTACGCCGAGTATCTATTCCGTGTCAAGGGTTCAACCAACGACTGGATCGGTTATGCCGTAGCGGGGCCGGTCCGCGAAGTGCGCGTGACGGCGTTCTTCTTGGCCGGGAGCGTATCCGATCCTGTCTTCCAAGTCTCGGCGGACGGTCTGACATTTGCCGCGGCACCTGCGGCGCGTGCGGAGAAGAAGCACATCGCGCCGCCCCACGCGGACTCTAAACAGCCGCGGACTCAGGTGGACTATGTGGTCACGCCCACGACGGTTGCGCGGCACGTCAAGATCGTTTGGGCGGGTCCGATGGCGCTTGACCGCGTGGAGATTTATCATCAGGGAAAATGACAGTCAGCTCTGCCCAAAGGCTCTGCTATCCGTTTGACGCGCCACATGCGAAAAGTGTAAGGTGTCTATGTTAAAACCTTATAATAGGGGGGAACGCATGGATGAGTTGAAACGGTTTACAGGTGTGTTGGCCTGTCTGCTGTCTTTCGTACCTGCGTATGGGGCAGATAACCTGCCGACCGCTTTCGACCGGATTTATCTGGGTTCACGTCCTACGGTTTCGCCGGATGGCGAGCGATTTGCCTTCGAATGGTGCGACAATCTGTGGATCGCCCCTACGCGGGGCGGCACGGCTGAGGCCTTGCAGGCGGCCACATCCAAAGACGTGTGGCCGGTTTTTTCGCCTGACGGGAAACGGATTGCTTTCCAGAGTGATCGCGACGGCGGCTGGAAGATCTTCGAACTGAACCTCGCGGACAGAACGACGCGACAGGTTTCTTTCCACTCCGAAGGCGCGCGTCCTTACGGATGGACGTCCGACGGCCGCACGCTTGTGGCCTGCGTGGTTCGCGACAACGACGGGGCGGGATCGTCCGAACGGATTGCGCTGATCCCGTCCGAGGCGCGCGCGGCGGAGTCCATTCTCTTCGACACCTACGGCAGCGAGCCGAGCCTTTCTCCGGACGGCGCGCGCCTGCTCTTCACGCGCGAAGGCGATGACATCTACCGCAAGCGCATGAAGGGCTCGAAGGCCTCACAGGTGTGGCTTTACGACCTGAAGGCGAAAAGCTTCACCTGCGTCGTCAAACGCGACACGGAGAGCCGCACGCCGCTCTGGACGCCTGACGGCAAAGGTTTCTATTACGTCTCGGGCGAAAATGGCGTGATGAACGTGTGGCGTCGCGAGTTAGAGTCCGGACGCGAAACGCAAGTCACTTTCTTCAAAGATGACTCGGTTATCCATCCGGCGATATCCAAGGACGGACAGACGATGGTCTTCCGGCATCTCTTCGATTTTTATCGCTTGGATCTGGCGCATCCGAAAAGCGAGCCCCAGAAGATACTGCTTTCTCCCGGCGCTTCGTCGTCGCGTCCGAACTCGCGCCGCCGCTACTACAACACATGCTGGAACAACGACCAGCCAGGCGATGTCTCCTTCTGTGACAACGGCATGCAAATCGCTTTCACCGCCGGCGGCGACCTGTGGGTGATGGACACGGTGTTGCGCGACCCGAAACTTGTCCATGGCGACCCGCTGACGCAGGAGCGCGAGTGCGTGTTCGCGCCTGACGGCCAGGCGCTCTACTACCTGTCGGATAAAGGCGATGGCACCGTGCTGTGGAAAGCGGTGCGCGGCGACGCGGCTAAGTTCTGGTGGGAGAACACGTCGTTCGTCAAGACGGCTCTGCTGCGTGACGCCGTCTCCCGTAGAGGGCTGAGCATCAGCCCGGACGGCACGCGCTTGGCTTGGATTGAACCTTGCGGCAACATTGTTCTCGCCAACTCAAACGGCGTGGTTACCGCGCGCTGTCACCCGGCCTCTGGCGTGGATGCCTACGACTGGTCGCCCGACAGCAATTGGCTGGTCGCTTCGCTGGCAGACGACTACAGCAACTACGACGTATGGATCCTTCCGGTTGAGGGACAGTGCGCGCCCTACAATCTGTCTCGGCACTTCAGTTGGGACGGACAGCCTCGGTGGTCTCCTGACGGGAAAATCATCGCCTTCGTGGGCCAGCGGCCGAACAACGAGACCAGTCTTTTTTATGTCTGGCTGAACCGCGAGGACGAAGAGCGTAACACCATCGACAAGAAAGTAGAGGAAGCACGCTCTGCCATGCAAAAAGAGCGGGATTCGGAGAAGAAAGACGAAAAAGTGAAGCCCGTGGCTAAGCCCGCAGCTAAGGCTGCTGTGAAGATCGACTTTGACGATCTTCATCTCCGGGTGCGCCGCGTGAACATACCGGCCGTCGTGCCGGCCCAGCCTTTCTTTTCGCATGACAGCCGCACGCTCGCGTTCGAGGCGGCGGTTAGAGGCGTGTCCGGCACCTACAAGATTGAACTGCCCGACAAACTCAACCCCGAGATGCTCACGCAGCGCCGGGGTCGTGCGGTCGCATGGCTGGCCAAGAATAATCGCCTGCTGTGGGTGAGCGACTATCTGCCAGCGCATTTCGACAAGACGTTTCCTTTCTCGGTGTACCAAGAGACCGACATCGGAGACTACCAAGAACTCGCCTTCCTCACCGCGTGGGGCCGGCTCCGGGACTGGTATTACGATGCCGGCTACCACGGCGCAGACTGGACGGCGCTCAAGGATAAATATCGCCAAGCCGCGCGATACGCCCGCAGTCACTCGGTCTTTACGCTGTCTCTTATACACATCTGACGCTGCCGACGAATAGAGAGGTGT
>CAYSXF010000620.1:0-3702 GCA_964434815.1 uncultured Lentisphaeraceae bacterium | reverse complement strand
GAAGAAGAAGGCAAAGTTTGCGCATGAACTCCCCCTTTTATAGATTCATGCGTACCTTAAACCTAAAAACAGACGGTCGTCAACAGAAAACAACATGACAACCTATGGCTTTTCAATCACCTATCCGCCTCAAGCGTCAATAACATGAGGCAAGAGATTTGCGAGCACACGGGTCTGGGGCTTTGCGGTTAAGCCGCCGTGGGAGGTAGGGGTATTCCCCATATCTTACGACCCGACATACCATATATTATTACTACAAAACAAACGAATGCTATCACGATCATTAACAACGATAGTGTGCGAAAGGAACCCGCCCCGTGGAGGCACAAACGCAACTGTGGCCATTCGCCGTTTACCTGGCCGCGACCGTGTTCTTGGTCGCCTCGATGCTGGGCCTCTCTGCCGTGCTGGGGCAGCGACACCGCGAGCGAACGACGGATGAGCCCTTTGAATCCGGGATGCCGCCCACAGGCTCGGCCCACGGACGCTTTCCAGTCAGCTTTTACGTGATGGCTGTGATTTTCTTGATCTTCGACATGGAGACGGTTCTATTCGTCTCGTGGGCGATTGCCCTGCGCCAGGCTGGCTGGACTGGCTTCGTTGAGATTCTGTTCGTGAGCGTCGTTCTGCTGGCGGCACTCCTTTTTCTCTGGCGGGCTGGCGTCCTTGATTGGGGACCGTCACAGGTGAATGCGGAGCGGCCCCGACCGCATTGAAAGGAGGCCCATTGAACGAGCATCTCACACCTGCTTCGAGCGAAGCTGCCGGCCGCGGCGGCGTACTCTTCAGTACGCTGCAGAACGTCGTCTCGTGGGGCCGCAGCCATTCCCTGTGGCCGTTCAACTTCGGGCTCTCCTGCTGCTATGTGGAAATGGCGACCAGCCTGACCAGCCGGTACGATATTGCGCGCTATGGCGCTGAGGTGATCCGGGGATCACCGCGGGAGGCCGACCTGATGGTGATCGCCGGAACCGTGTTCATCAAAATGGTGCCGACCATTTTACGGCTTTATTCCCAGATGATGGAGCCTCGCTGGGTCATCTCCATGGGTTCCTGCGCCAACTCCGGCGGGATGTACGACATCTACAGCGTCGTGCAAGGCGTGGATCAGATCCTGCCCGTCGACATGTATGTTCAAGGTTGTCCGCCTTGTCCGGAGGCTTTCATGCACGGCCTGTTGATGCTCAGCGAGGTGGTCCGGCAAGAGCGGCGTCCGCTGAGTTGGGTCGCCGGCCCGCAAGGCGTGTGCCGCCCGGAATTGCCGGTTCAGCGGGATCGGCTGCGCGAGCAGCGCGCGAGAACAAATGAATTGCGGAGTCCTGATACCGTGTAGCCCGGCTGGACTGCCGAAAGAGAACCGATGGACACACGGACAATAGACGAAACGCGCTCCGATGCAGCGGCCGAACAGTCGACCGCCGACGGAATTCTTACCTTATGGGTTGACCCCGCTGAGGCGCACGATGCGCTTCGCGACCTGAGAGATAAGTATGCGATGCTCTTCGACCTGACTGCGATCGACGAGTGCGAGCGTCAGCATCGCGGAGCGCAGCCACCGTGCGACTTTACCGTGGTCTATCACCTCCTGTCTCTCGAGCGCGTCGCCCGCGAGATGCGCGTCAAAGTGGGATTGTCTCATAAGGATCTCAGGCTGCGCACGGTTACCGACCTCTGGCCCAACGCGAATTGGTACGAGCGGGAAGTGTACGACATGTTCGGAATCCGTTTCGACGGCCATCCCGATTTGCGGCGGATTCTCATGCCGCCCTGGTGGGTGGGCCACCCCCTGCGAAAAGAACATCCGGCCCGCGCGACCGAATCCGGCCCGCTGCGGGTGGATGACCCGACCCTCGCGCGCTGGGAAGAGATACTGCGCTTCGACCCCGAGGTCTGGCACGCCGAGCCCGCAGACTCGGAACACGAACCCACGTTCCTCAACATCGGACCCAATCACCCCGCCACGCACGGCGTGTTGCGTCTGATCGTCCAGATGAAGGACCAGGAGGTCGCCAATGCGTGGGCCGACATCGGGTATCATCACCGGGGTGCCGAAAAAATGGGCGAACGCCAGTCCTGGCACACCTACATTCCCTACACCGACCGCGTGGACTACCTCTCGGGGGTGATGAACAATTTCCCTTACGTGATGGCCGTGGAAACGCTTGGTCGGATCGACGTTCCGGACCGGGCGCGCGTTATCCGGATCATGCTGGCCGAGTTGTACCGTATCAGCAATCATCTGGTCTTCTATGCAACCCTGGCCCAGGACATCGGCATGATGTCGCCCGCGTTCTGGATGTTCACCGACCGCGAACATGCGCTGGACATCGTTGAGGCCGTTACCGGCGCCCGCATGCACGCGAACTGGTTCCGCATCGGCGGCGTGGCCCAGGATCTGCCCGAAGGCTGGGAGAACTTGGTGCGGAACTTTCTGGAGTACCTGCCGACGCGGCTAAGCGAATACGACCGCATCATCATGAAAAGCCCGATCGCCCGGAGCCGCCTGCGGGGAATCGGGGCGATCAGCCGCCGTCAGGCGGTCGACTGGGGCGCCACGGGTCCCATGTTGCGAGCCACCGGCGAGGCTTGGGATTTGCGCAAGCAGCGGCCGTACGGCGGATATGACCAGTTCGAGTTCGACGTTCCTTCAGGCGACCGCGGCGACTGCTACGACCGCGTCGTCGTCCATGTGGAAGAAATGCGCCAGAGCCTGCGCATTATCCGGCAGTGCTTGGAGCACATGCCGTCGGGCCCCTACAAGTCGCAACATTCGCTGACAACGCCGCCGCCCAAGGACCGCACCCTGCACGACATCGAGTCGCTGATTGGGCACTTTCTGAGCGTCAGTTGGGGGCCTGTCATCCCGCCGGGTGAAGCCTCGGCAACGGTTGAAGCGCCCAAAGGGCTGAGCGGTTACTACCTCATCAGCGACGGCGGCACGGGCTCCTACCGGACCCGGATACGCACGCCGTCGTTCCCGCACATTCAGATGGTGCCGATGATGTGCAGGCAGCGGACGATTCCGGACGTCTCTGCCATTCTGGGAAGCGTGGATTACGTGCTGGCAGACGTCGACCGTTAACAAGGAAGATCGCCCATGTTGACCGAAAAAGAGCGCGAGGAGATCGAAGAGCAGATCGGACAGTGCCACGGCAAGCGCGGCGCGATCGGCGAAGCCCTCCGCATTGTCCAGCGGCACCGGCGCTGGATTTCCGATGAGAGCCTGCGGGATGTCGCTGACTTTCTGGAGCTGACGGAAGAGGAGGTGGAGCATGTGGCGACGTTCTATAGCCTCATTTTCAGGCGGCCCGTGGGGCGTCACGTGATCCAGATCTGCGACAGCGTTAGCTGCTGGATCATGGGCTATCGCCCGCTGCTCGAGCACCTCCGGGGGCGTCTGGGCAACATACAGCTTGGGGAAACCACGCGGGATGATCGCTTTACTCTGCTGCCGGTAGGCTGTCTCGGCGCCTGCGACCAAGCGCCCGCCCTGATGATTGACGAAGACCTTCACACCTGTCTGACCGCCGAGACCATCGACCGCATTTTGGAAAAGTACATGTGAACAACCAGGACCATAAGCCACTGACCGCGCGTATGCGTCAGGACGGCGAGCCCGTCGATATCCGCGCCTATGAACAGGCCGGCGGCTACGAGGCTGTCTCTTATACACATCTGACGCTGCCGACGAATAGAGAGGTG
>CAYSXF010000619.1:0-3716 GCA_964434815.1 uncultured Lentisphaeraceae bacterium | reverse complement strand
CACCTCTCTATTCGTCGGCAGCGTCAGATGTGTATAAGAGACAGATTTAAAACCAACCGGTGAGCCGGGTGTGAAGTGCGTGGCCTGTCTTTCGGCGGCCCTGTGGCTGTCCGTTGCAGGGGCGGCCGAGCAACCCGCGCCTGCCTTCAGCGACCCGTCGCCGCAGCGCTACGAATTGAGCGCGCGCGCCTGCCAGCTTGACCCTCGGGCCAGACCGCATCCCGAGATCAACTTCGTGTTCGAAAAGGACGGCAAGCCGGCCGACGTTGAGAACGCCTCCGTGGACACGCGGGTAAAGCAGCAAGGAAAACTGGTCATCTGGCTCATGGGCTACAGTGCGCCGCTGTTCGAGCGCATCAACAGCTACGGGCTGCACGCGATCCGGGTGCATTACGCCAACGGCTGGTTCGCGCAGTTCGGTCAGGAGCCGCCGCCCGCGGACGCGCTGTTCCTCGGAAAAATCCGGCTCGAGGCGGCAACCGGCGAGGACTTCAGCGACGCGGTGAGCATTCCGAAGCCGGACGGCATGATGGCGCGCGCGCTGCAGTTTGTGAAGTGGCTCGCGAAGGAAAACCCGCAGGGGCGCTGGGAGCAGTTTCTGTCGGATGACCGGCAGTCGCTGCGCTGGGAGCGCGTGGTCATGGCGGGCGCGTCGCACGGCGCGACCACGGCGGCGCGGTTCGCCAAGTATCAGCGCGTGGACCGGGTGGTCATGTTCTGCGGACCGCGCGACCAGTATGAGCGGTGGCAGGCGCTGCCCTCCGCCACGCCCGCGAACCGGTTCTTCGGGTTCAGCCACGTGCTCGACGGCGGCTGGACGGGACACCACTATGACCGCTCGTGGGAATTGATGGGCTTGCAGCAGTTCGGCCCCGTCGTCAATGTCGACCAAACGCAGCCGCCCTTCGGCAACTCGCGCCGCCTCATCACCGCCGCAGATGTTAAAGGCGACGCCAAGCGTGCGCACGGCTGCGTCACGCCCGGCGGGTCGGCCGTGAAAGACGCTTCGGGGAAGTTTGTTCACGAGGATGTGTGGCGTTACTTGTTCACGCATCCCGTCGAACAAGTCGGACAGCCTGTGCCGCCTAATCCGGCGGTCCTAAAGAGCGGAGGCAGCAAGTGAATCAACGAGAGGAAGTCAAGAAATGAGAGGACACCAGGTTCGCATCTTTATCGCGCTGGCAGCGGCGGCTTTCAGTGCACAGGCCGCTGAGGATGTTGCCAAACGGCCGAACATCCTGTTTGTGCTCTCCGATGATCACAGCTACCCTTACCTGCACTGCTACGGCGCGACGGAAATGAAGACGCCGAACTTAGACCGGCTCGCGGCGGAAGGCATCAAGTTCCACCGCATGTTCACGACCGCGCCGCAGTGCGTGCCGTCTCGCGCGTCGATTATGACGGGCCGCTCGCCGGTGGCCTGCCGCATCACGCGCTTCAGCTCGCCGCTGCCGCGCGAGGAGATTACGTTCCCTGAAATTCTGCGCAAGGAGGGCGGCTATTTTGTCGGCGTGCTGGGCCGCACCTACCACCTCGACGGGTCGGGGCGGGGGCCGGACGTCAGCGACCGGGTGTTCGATGAGCATCATCTGTGCACCTTCACGGAGCGCTTCGATTACGTCGACGCATCTAACCAGGAGGCTGTGCCCTCGCGGATGAAAGCGTTTTTCGATCTTCGGCCGAAAGAGAAGCCTTACTTCCTGTGGGTCAACTTCAACGACCCTCATCATCCTTGGAACACGGGCGAAAATCCGCCTGATCCGTCCAAAGTTCGGGTGCCCGGTTACCTGCCCGATCTGCCCGGCGTGCGCGGCGACCTGTCGCGGTACGAAGGCGAGATCGAGCACGCCGACGGCGATTTTCAAAAGGTGCTGGATATTGTCAAAGCGCGGGCAGGGCTGGAGAACACGCTGGTGATCTTTATGGGCGACAACGGCATGGCTTTCCCGAGCGGCAAAGGATCGCTGCATGATCCGGGACTCAACGTGCCCTTGCTGGCGTGGTGGCCCGGCGTGATCAAGCCAGGAGGCGAATCGCGCGCGCTGGTCTCAGGCGAGGACATCGCGCCGACGTGTCTTGAGGCTGCGGGCCTGAAAGTTCCCGAGCGCATCAGCGGCGTGAGCTTTCTTCCGGCCCTGCGCGGCGGGGCGTTCCCGTCCGAACGGAAATACATCTTCGGCGAGCGCGGGCCGCACGGCGGGGCGACCTTCGACGAACGCACGAAAGCGAACAGCGTAGACTACAGCCGCTGCGTGCGGAGCGGCCGCTACAAGCTGATTTACAACGTGACGCCCAACTTGGTCTATGCGCCTGTGGACAGCACGGGTGATCCGGGGTGGCAGGAGATGGTCAAAGCGCATGAGGCGAAGAATCTGGCCACCGAGTTTGAGGCGCTCTACTTCACGAGCCCGCGCCCCGTCTATGAGCTTTACGACCTTGATAGCGACCCGAACGAGTTGATCAATATTTACGGACGGAAGGAACTGGCGGACGTGACGCAGGAACTCAAAGAGACGCTGCAGCGCAAGATGATCCTCGATTTCGACTACCTGCCGTTGCCGATCGCCAGCGATCCTAAGAAGTCGCAAGCCAAGGCTGCGAATAAGGTCAGCCCAGAGCGCGAGAAGCTGTTCGAGAAGCTGGATGCCAATCACGACGGCAAACTCGACAAGACGGAGTTCGCGGCGAAGCGCGATCCCGAAGAGGCCGCCGCATGGTTCGAGGCGCGCGACACCGACAAGGACGGTTTCGTAAGCCGCGAGGAGTTCATCCGCGCGAACGTCGCGAACCCGCCGAAGTTGAAGAAATAGCGCGGCTCACGGGGGCGTTCGCCCTCCAGTGCGGAGCGACTCCCGTGGCGTGGAGGGCGAGTGTCCCCACGAACCGTGCGAGGCAAGGTCTTTGCAAACGAACCAACCGTGCATACGCTCTGACCGCAAGACCGTGTTGCCGAGTGGGTTCACGAATGATAAGATCAGCTCCATGATGACATTAAAAAATCGGTTCGGTCATTTCACCTCTGCGACATCTGCTTTCCTTTGCGCTCTGGTCGCTCTTGTCTCTGTCGCGCAGGAGGGCGATCCCTTCGCGCCATACCTCGACGGCAAGCCGCCGCAGATCTTGCGCGAGGTGCCGGTCACGAATGCGCCTTTGGCGGGCGTGACCGTGCGGCAGGTGGTCATCCGTCTGAGGGACGAGGCCGAGGCGTTCGCTGTGATTGTCACGCCTGTGACGCCGGGCAAGCATCCCGGCATGCTGGTGCTGCACGGAGGCGGCGGCTGCGCAGAAACCGAGAAGGCCATCGCGTGGGCGCAGCGCGGCTACGTGGCGGTCGCTCCCGATCTGCCGGGCATCGGCGAACCCAAGAAGCTCATCCACAGCAAAGGCCGTTGGAGCGGCATGAAATACGGCGAGGGTCGCTACGTGGCGAACCCGGACGTCAAGGCGAGCCTGCTTTTCGATGCGGTGCTCAGCGCGATGAAGTCGCTCGATCTGCTTCGAGCCCAGCCCGGCGTGGACGCTTCGTGCGTTGGCGTGGTCGGCATTTCGTGGGGCGGTTACATGACCACGATGGTGTGCGGACTTGCGGGCGACCGTGTGCGTGCGGGCTTCGCGGTGTTCGGCTGCGGTTTTTACGAATTGACCTCGCAGCAGCCCACGCTGCTCAAGATGCCCGCGCCAGAGCGCGAGCAGTGGATGCGCTGGCTGGACGCGGG
>CAYSXF010000618.1:0-3721 GCA_964434815.1 uncultured Lentisphaeraceae bacterium | reverse complement strand
AAACTTATTCCGGCGACAGTCCCCCACTCCCTCCCCTCGGCAAGCTCTTTGACGCCTGGGGCATCAGCTTCGACACCGCGAAGATCGTCGCGGACATGAGCTGCGCCACCAAGCTCAACTCCGGCAACGGCAGCGTCGAAGACAATCCGGCGTTCCTTTCGCTGGGCACAGTGAATATGGCTAAAGGCGACCTCCTCACATCCCAGCTCAGCCAAGTGATGCTGCCCTTCGCAGGCGCCCTCTCGGCCAACACGCCCAAGGAACTCACCTTCACGCCGCTCATCACCACCTCGTCGGATAACTCGTGTCTCGTCGACCAGATGAACGCGCAGTTCGGCATGAGCGCCATGCGCGCCCAGCTCAAGCCAGACGGCACGCGGCGCGTGCTGGCCGGCCGCTTGCAGGGCACCTTCAAGACCGCTTTCCCGAAGGGCATCGAAGGCGCGGAAACGAACAACGCGCCGAACCGCCTGACCTCCGGGACAAGCACCGTCATGATCTTCGGCGACGCTGACTTCCTGAACGACCGCTTCTGTGTGCAGATCCAGAACACCCTCTTCGGTAACATCGCGCAGCCGATCAACGACAACCTCACCCTCTTCGGAAACACGGTCGAGCAGTTCGCCGGACGCGAGGAGCTAATCGGCGTGCGGTCGCGCGGCCAGTTCAACCGCCCCTTCGCCAAGGTCGACGCGCTGGAGGTGAAGGCCATGAAGAAGTGGCAGGTCGAAGAGGAGCGCCTCGAGAAAACGCTGCAGGAGACCCAGCAGCGCCTCAGCGAGCTACAGCAGAAGAAGACAGGCACCGAGCGCCTGATCCTCTCCAAGGAACAGCAGTCCGAGCTGGAGCAGTTCCGCAAAGCACAAGCCGAGACGCGCTCGCAACTGAAAGGTGTCCGCAAAAACCTCAACCGCGAGATCGAGCAGCTCGGGCTGACGCTCAAGGTCGTCAACATCGCGCTGATCCCGCTGTTCGTGATCGGCTTCGGCATCTATCGCGGTCTCCAGCGCAGGAAACGTTAAGTGTGTCGGGGCAGGTCCCCGCCTGCCCCTTTCCCCTCAATTTCAGGAGTAATTCGCTATGACATCCCAAAAGCTTATCTCGCTCACTGCAATCGCGGCCTTGCTGGCAGGCCTTGCCTATCTCAGCAACGCCAGCAAGAAAGTGAAGACGCCGTCGCTTGTCGGCAAGCCCGTGCTCAGCTCGCTCGACCTCAGCGACGTGCAGAAAATCGAAATCGGCCTTTCAGGCGGCAAGAAACTCATCGTCGAAAGCTCGGACGCCGGCTGGGGCATCAAGTCGCTCTTCGGCTATCCGTCCGACATCACCAAGATCCGCGAGAACCTGCTGAAACTCAAAGACCTCAAGGTCGGCCAAGTGGCAGCAGGCAAGAAGCTCGACGCGCCCTCGCTCGTCGATCTCCAGAACGCCGCAGGCAAATCGCTGGCCACGCTGCGCCTCGGCGGCCAGCACATGCGCCAGCCCACCGGAGAGATGGCGCAGTTCGGCGGCGGATCTGCCCCCGACGGGCGCTATGTCTCCGCCGCAGGCGCCGACACGGTTTTCTTGGTGAAAGAGACCCTTGAGGCCTTCGACGGCGACCCCAAGAGCTGGGCTGACACTCAGATCGCTTCCGTCCCCTCCACCGACATCACCGCCATCGAAATGGCCCACAACGGCCAGACCACGAAGATCGTGAAGAAGGACGGCGCATGGACGATCGGAGGTCTGACCGCGAAAGAGGAGTTCGACACCTCCAAGAGCTACGGTGTGGAGTCTGCGCTGAGTTCGCTGAACTTCAACTCCGTCGCTGATCCCGCACTGACCGACGAACAACTCGGCATGACGACCGGCGCGGTCTACACGGTGACCCTCAAGAACGGTGAGAACTATACCGCGAAAATCGGCTCGGCCGTCGCTAACAGCTCGGACCGCACCTTCAAGATCAAAGGCGGCTTCACCCCAGCCGGCACCAACGCCGTGGAAAATGCCGCACTCGCAAAGAAGATCGAGACCTTCAACGCCAAAGCCGGAAAATGGACGTACGTTATTCCCTCCTATAGCGCAGAGAATATGATCAAGTCCCGCGCCGATTTCATAAAGGCTAAAGAAGAGCCCAAGAAAGAAGAGAAAAAGGACTCCTCCAAGCCCGAGTAGTCTACCCTCTCTCTCTCTTAACTCCTAACTCCTAATTCCTAACTCCTAACTATCCTTATGGACCTTCAAAACACCACCAACCTCATCGCCGAGCAGGCGAAGACCCTGACCAAAATCCGTCAGGAAGTGAACAAGGTGATCATCGGCCAAGAAAAGCTGATCGACCGCCTCATCATCGCGCTCATCACCGGCGGCCACATTCTGATCGAAGGCGTGCCCGGACTCGCCAAAACCACCGCTGTCCGCACGCTCGCAGACGCGCTGGGCTTGCAGTTCCAGCGCATCTCTTTCACTCCGGACCTGCTTCCCGCCGACGTCATCGGCACCATGATCTACAACCCCAAAGATGCGACCTTCACGCCTAAAAAAGGCCCGGTCTTCACCAATCTGCTTCTCGCGGACGAAATTAACCGCGCACCAGCCAAGGTGCAGAGCGCCCTGCTCGAGGCCATGCAGGAGCACCAGGTCACCATCGGGGAACACACGTACAAGCTGCCCGATCCTTTCCTTGTGATGGCCACGCAGAACCCCATCGAGCAGGAGGGCACCTATCCGCTGCCCGAAGCGCAGGTCGACCGCTTCATGCTCAAGTGCGTCATCACCCACCCGTCGCGCGACGACGAGCGGCGCATTATGAACCGCTTCACCCACAAGCAGGCCGCCGCCGTTCAGGCCGTCATCTCGGCGAAAGATGTGCAGTCTCTGCGCGACACGCTGGAGCAAGTCTACTGCGGCGAGAAAGTCGGCGACTACATCCTCGACATCGTCTTCGCCACGCGAGACCCCAAGTCCTTCAAGCTCGACGCCCTCGCGGGGCAGATCCAAATGGGCGGCTCGCCGCGCGCCACGCTCTGCCTCAACCTGGCCGCGCGCGCCAATGCCATGCTCCACGGCCGCGCCTACGCCACGCCGCAGGACGTCAAGGAGATCGCCCACGACGTGCTGCGCCACCGCATCATGCTCACCTACGAGGCCGAAGCCGAAGAGGTCACCACCGATACGGTCATCACCAAGATCCTCAGCGAGATCCCCGTACCGTGAGAAAGTGATAGGGTAATAAGTAAGAGGTGATAGGTATGTTGCCCTCAAAAGACCCCGTTACAGAGAAGGCGAAGCTGTTCGCGATCCGCATCATTAAACTGTACCAGCACTTGACGGAAAAGAAGAAGGAGTTCGTTCTTTCTAAGCAGGTGTTGCGCAGTGGAACAAGCATCGGCGCAAACCGTACGGAGGCCGTCTACGCCTATAGCGGCAAAGACTTCCTCCACAAAAATGAGATCGCGCTCGGCGAATGTGCCGAGACACTCTACTGGCTTGAACTGCTGGAGGCCACAGGATACATTACCGCCACACAATTCACCTCCATCTCCGCCGACTGCGAAGAACTCCTCAAACTTCTCATCTCCATCGTCAAATCCCTCAAGCAGAAGATCGATCAATAGGACTGGTTCGACAAAATGTGCGATTCGGAATCAATTTATCTCAAGCCCATCAGGAACGTTTTAGACGCCGTTTCCGGATACAAGAGTATTGATGCCTATAACACGGTATTCAAAGAAATATC
>CAYSXF010000617.1:0-3729 GCA_964434815.1 uncultured Lentisphaeraceae bacterium | reverse complement strand
GTTCTCCCCGGCGTCCGTCGGGATCGCGGGCGCAGTCAGCGGCCCCGCCGCTTTCGTCGTTAACCCCGTGACCACCGGTGGCGGCTCGGTATCGCTCTCCGCGGCCAACACCTTCACGGGTCCGGTTACGCTCGGAAGCGGAACGCTGGCCCTCGGCGCACTGGCGGGCACAGGTTCAGCAAACCTGCTTGTCGGACCGGCCACATTGCGGTGTACGGGCCCGGCCTCAGCGACTGACCGCAGCCTAACGCTCAATCCCGCCGCCAACCGGGCCGCGCTGATCTCCGTCGACACCAACGCCACTTTCAACGGGACGGTCACGTCCCTTTCCGGAGCCTTCATCAAACGCGGCAAAGGCACGCTGACACTGTCATGCCTTGGCCCCAACGTGATCAGCTACGCACAGCCCGCCGACATCAGCACCTTCAACGAGTACCCCTCGAACGGCGACTCTCCCTTGACCGGCTTCGGCGGACTCACCGTGGCGGACGGCAAACTGGTCCTCGGCACGACCGGCCAAACCAATACCGTTAACGGCGAAGCGTGGGTCGGCACCCGGACAACCAGCCTCGCGGGAAAAGAGACCACCGGCGAACTGGAGGTCAACGGCGGCTACACGCGCATGAACAGCTACCTCTGCGTCGGGCGCGACAACGGCGAAACGAACTCGGCGCCCACCGCGCTGCAGCCCAAGGCCACGCTCAACAGCGGCACGCTTTCCGTCCTGAACCTGATCGTCACCTACGGCAACAACTCCAACCACAACACCCGTGCAACGCTGAACATCAACGGCGGCTCCTTTGAAGTAGACAACGAGTTCCGGGTCGGCGACCAGCGCGGCAACGCGACAACCCCCGCTTACGCCACCATCAATGTTTATGGCGGCGCGATCCGGCACACCAGCGCATCCCAAGGCGCCACCTTCGGCTGGCGCGATCCCGCCGCCAGCGGCACGCTCAACCTTTTCGGAGGCCTCGTCGATGAGGCCTACCGTGTGAAGATGGGCCAATACGGCTCGCGCTCAGACCTCAACCTTCACGGCGGTATCCTTCGGGCGCAGAACATCGTCCAGAGCAATCCGAACACCAACAACCTGGGCCAGTCGTACGTATATTTCAACGGCGGCGTGTTCCAGCCCAACGCGGCGGGACAGACGCTGAGCGGACTCACCTCCGTAAGCGTGTCCACCAACGGGGCGCTTTTCGACACGACGCTCGCCGATTTCACGGTCGGCCAGAACTTGCTCCACGACAGCGCACTCGGCTCTTCCTACGACGGCGGCCTCATCAAACTCGGCACCAACACCCTCACGCTCGCCTTCTATGGCTCAACCTATACGGGCCCGACGATCGTCTCGAACGGCACGCTCCGGCTTGTCGGCAACCTCTCCACAAGCTCGCTCGTCGTCGCTCCCGGCGGCGAGGCGATGATCGGCGGCAGCGCCACCCAGACGGTTGCCGCTGCCAGCCTGGCGCTCGACAGCGCGGGCAAACTCAGCCTGGCCTTCGCCGCCGACGGCACCTCGAATGATCGACTGGCACTTTCCTCATCTCCCGTTCTCTCCAACAAGCAGATCGCCCTATATCTCCTGAACACGCGCCTGCCCTTCACTAAGAACGGAGTCTATACCCTCCTGACCTATTCAGGCGCGGACCCCGACACCACAGGTCTGGCCTGCGCCAATCCGGTCTACGGCAAGACCTATACGTTCGCGGCAAGCAGCGGAGCCGTCACCGTCACCATCGCCTCAGACACCTCCAACGTCAGCATCTGGAACGTGCCCACAGGCGGCAGTTGGGGCACCGGCAGCAACTGGACCGTCCCGCAGGCCAACGCGCCCGGCAGCAGCGCCCGGTTCGACGATGCCATCTCCTCGCCCGTCACAGTCACCACCGCCAATGAGCAGGTCGGACAGGTCTTTTTCAACAACTTCAACACGTATACCCTTGCCGGCGACGGCCTGACGCTGACCAATCTGTCTGCCCCGGCGTCCATTTCGGTCGAAAGCGGCACGCACGTGATCGCCGCTCCGCTCACGCTCGCAAGCGACACGACCGTGAATCTGGCACCGGCCACACTTCTCAACCTCGGCACGGTCACCGGCGCTTCCGCCGTGTTGACAGCACAGGGATCCGGCACGCTCCGGCTGACGAACTCGCCCGCAGTCAAATCCATCGCGCTGAATGCCCAAGAATTAGCTATCGCGAGCAATCTGACCGTCACCGCGCCCATCGAGTTGCAAAGCACCGTCAACGTACGCTCAGACTTGAATGCCACGAGCGCGGTCAGCAGCGTCATTTCCGGCAGCGGCAGCCTGGCAAAAACGGGCTCCAACGTGCTCGCACTTGCTTCCTCCAACACGTACACGGGCGTCACGCGCATCGACGGCGGCACCCTCACTGTGCCGACTCTCGCGAACGGCGGACAGGCCAGTTCGATCGGCGCTTCATCCGCCGCGAACGGTAACCTCCTGTTCGGGCCTGGCACGCTGCGCTACACCGGCCCCTCGGTCACCATCGACCGCGGCTTCACGCTGAATCCCGGAAGCGTGCGTTCGTCGGTCCTGTTCACGCAGAACGACATCACCTTCGCGGGTAAGATTCAAGGCACGTCGGGCGCGCTTATCAAGACCGGCCCCGGCACTCTTTCCTTCACCTACCCGGGCTCTCAGACGCTCGGCGTGTACGAAAACGCCATGGTTGGCCCCACGCTGACGGGACCTTTCGGCGACAGCCCCGTCACCAATTTCCAGGCGCTCACGATCCTGAACGGCAAGGTGGTCGTGGGCGTGCCCGGCCAAACCAATACCGTCAGCGCCCGCATGTGCGTCGGGTACGCCTCCACAACCGCTCCCGGAGCAGAGACCGCCGGCGAACTCGAAATCGATGGCGGCGCATTCATCTGCAATTCGACGGTCTCTCTGGGGCGCAATAACGGCAACACCAACACCGCGCCTGGCGGGCTCACCTCACGCATCACCATCAACGGCGGTGCGGTGACCTTCAGCCTACTGGCGCTGGGCTACAACGGCATCACAGGCTACAACAACTTCAACGCGCGCCCCGTCTGCGACGTCAACGCCGGCTCGCTCACGCTGAACTCCTACTGCAACATCGGCGAAACGGCCGGTTCGGTCGCCACGTTCAATATCCGCGGCGGCACGGTTGTTGTCAAAGGGATCAACACCACGGGCTCGGCGAACGCAGGCTTCTGCGTTGGCGGAACGGGCAGCGCCGGGACCGGCACTCTGAATATCTCCGGCACGGGCGTGGTCTACTGCGCGAACTACGTCAATCTGGCGACCGTTTCCGGCGCGACCGGCACGCTCAACCTGATCGGCGGCTTCCTCAGCGCCAGCAACATCGTCAAAGGAACGGGCAGCTCCGCCACTCTGCGGTTCAACGGCGGCATCTTCCAGCCCACCGCCACCAACAACCCCGTTCTCGGCGGTCTGACGGTCGCCTACGTCTCGACCAACGGCGCGCTGATTGACACCTCGATGACCAGCTACACAGTCGCACAAAATCTGCTGCACGAGCCGGGAGTGGGTTCGTTGACCGACGGCGGCCTCGTCAAGCTGGGAACCAACACGCTCTCGCTCATCGGCACCAACACGATGAACGGGCTCATCGACGTCCGCGCCGGCGCGCTCCTCGCCCGCGTTTCCGCAACCAACGACGTGAACCTGGCAACCAACACGTTCTTCGACGCGCTGGGGCTGCGCGCCAC
>CAYSXF010000616.1:0-3733 GCA_964434815.1 uncultured Lentisphaeraceae bacterium | reverse complement strand
TTGACCAGGAAGCCTGGATGACCGAAAGCCACGGTGGCGGCGAGAAAACGGTCCAGGGCGGCGTCGGGATTTTTTGGCGCGCTGTGGCCGGGGTAGAACATGTCGGGGTTGCCCATGCCGAAGTTGCAGCAGAGGTCGTGCAGCTTGCGCAGGTCGAAGTCGGCCAGCCAGGGGTTCGCATCGAAGCGGTAGCTCTGGTCCTGGCCGTAGTTGCCGTCGGTGAGGCCGCAGTAGAGGAAGTGGTTGTTGCCCTCCGAGTAGACGGGGCCGCCCCAGGCGGCTTTCTGGAGGAGCATGATTTCGCCGTACGCGTAGAAGACGGCGGCGAAAGTGCCCGCGCCGGGCACGCGGGCATCGAAGTCCACGCGGCTCCACGGCGTGACCGCGGTGTGAACGTCGCAGTAGGCGGTGCTGAAATGGAACTTCTTCTGGATGACGGGTGCAAGGCGTTCGCAGAACTCCACGGCACGGGCGGGCTTGGGCGCGTAGCAGCGCTCCCACGCGTGCTGGAGCTGGCTGTCGGAGGTGCGGGAGATGAGGTCGATGTTCCAGAAGCCGTTGACGGGCGCGAAATCGGTGAAGTTGTTATAGGGGCCGTAGACGAAGCCGAGTTCGTCCTGCATGATGCGTGCGTAGCGGTACTGGCCTTCGTCGCCGCCTTTCTTGGGCGCGGGCTCGATGCGAAAGGTGAAGCTCTCGTTCCCGTCGCGCCAGCCGGTCTCGTGGTCGGTGATGACGACTTGGGTCATGCCCCAGCGGCGGACCGTGCGCCAGTACTCCGCGTCGTGGGCGCGGTCGCCCGCGCCATGGGCGCGCCATGCGTGCGTGCCCGTGACGTGCTTCCACGGCGAGACCGGGTTGGGGATGTTGGGCAGCACGTCCTCGAACTTCGGCGAAAGGGTCATGACAAAACGCTCGAAGCAGGGGTTGCGCGTGCCGTCGGTTTTGGGAAGGTAACGCGTGCCGCCGTTGCTTGCGACCGCGCCGTCGAAACGCTGGTTTTCGGCGAAGGGCGTGGAGGCGTTGGACTGGGTCCAGTCGATATGCGCCATGAAGAACAGCGGCGCCTCTACGGTGCCGGAGACGAGCACGGTGGGTCGCGCGAGGCTGTCCGCGTAGCCGTACGTGTAATAGGGCAGCGGAACGGTGCGCGGATTCTTGAAGCCTTGCGTGGCACCGAACCGCACCTCCTGGATTTGGTTGCCGTCGGCCTGGATGTCCATGACCAGCGACTTGCCGACGAGTTGGAAGCGGAGTTCGACCGACGAGACGCGGTTGCTGGCTGTGACGCGGCCCGCATAGGTGACGCCCTTGCCGTCGGTGGTGATGCGGATCTCTTCGGCTGTGGCGCGGCACGGCGCGGCTTGGCTGTTTTCGGCGGTGAAGAAGAGGCCGCCGCCCTGGCAGACGGAGACCCAGTCGCCCGTGTCGGCCCAGCGCATCGCGAGGTCATCCCAGTCGCCGGCCTTGGTGGGCAGGCGGACTTCGAGTCGGCCGTCCTCGCCGTCGCGCACAAGCAGATAGCGTCCGCTGCTGCTCTTCGCCACGCGGATCACGCTAGGCGCGGAGTCGCGCGGGATGACGGTAAGGGGCGTGTCCGGGAAGGGCAGAACGCCGGGGCCGGTGTTCGCGCCGGGGGAACAGGCCGGGAAGACCTGCACGCCGCGCTGCGGGCGGGGCGCGAAGGCGAGGGGCGCGAAAGTCTCGGTGAAAACGGCGAGGCTGTTGAGGTAGATCGCGCGCTCTTCGGTGTTACGCCCGTTGGTCACGGTGAGAGAAAGGAGCTTCGCGCCTTTGGCAACGCGTACCCTCTGTTCGGTTGTCAGGCGTCGGTGGCAGAGGAACCACTCTTTGAAATGGACAGAGGCGAGGTTGACGGTAAACGGCTGGCCGTCGGAGTCGGAAAAGGTCAGGGCGACGTCGACGGGCGGCGTCTTTGGATCAGCCGCGTAGCTGTGGTTGTTGCCGTAGATCCAGCAGGTCACGGCGTCAAAGGCGCTGGTGATCGTGATGGGCGCGGGTGGGACGAGTTTGATGCGCGGGTTCTTGCCGGTCGCGCGGTAGGTGAGCTTGGTTACGGCGTCGCCGAAGAGTAGCACGTCCTGCGAGCGTTCGAAACGGGCCTCGGCGTCAGATGTCTCGACGCGCCAACCCTCGGTGTCCGTGAAAGAAATTAGCGCGGGATGATCGTCAAGCGTGCGGTTCGCGCGGATCATCTCGTACGGTCGCTCGCCCGCGAGGAGGGACGCGGCGAGGACGAGAAGCGGGATGCCAAGCATGTGCAGAAGGAGTTTAGGCTGTTGCTGCATGAGTTGACCTCTTAGTCTTGCAGGGGAAAAGAGAGCGCACAATTTGCGGATGACCTCGTCGTTGGCGGGCGGGTCATCATCCAGCGTGAGCAGGAACTTGGTGTTGTGATCAGGAATGTCCTGAAGCATAGCATGTGGGGCTGGGGAAGGGCGAGGGTAAAAGGCTTCATGCGGTAAGCTCGTCTTTCAACGAGTCAGATAGGATTATATGATTATCAGAATTGATTCGACCCTGTGGTCAGTCCAATCATAATCTTGCTCTTAATCCTAATCCTATATTTATTGAGCGGTGAGATTAAGAGTACGGTTAGGATTACGATTAGTGCGAAGATTCGGGGTTTGTTGTCTGCCGGCTATTTGATATGATTCTGGCTGAAAAAACGCGTTGATCCGCAAGGTGACAGATGTGGAAGACCGATGCTTGAAACGGGCAACTTGAAACTGGAAACTGACAATTGGGACTCGGCAGGCCGCGTGCACATGGTGGGCGTGTGCGGCGTGGGCATGGCCGGTGTGGCGTATCTGCTGGCCCGTCGCGGCTGGCAGGTGAGCGGGTGTGACGCGTTTGTCACTGGTTGGGCGGCGTGGCTGCGTGAAGCCGGCGTGCCGGTGACGGAGGGGCACGATCCCCTGCATCTGGCCGGTTTCTCCCCGGCGGACCGGGTGATTGTGACTCCAGCCGTGTCCGATTCGGAGCCTGAGTTGGAGACAGCGCGGAAATTGGGGTTGCCGGTCTTCCGGCGGGGCGAGGTGCTGGCGGAACTGCTGTCGAAAAGCCGCGGCGTCGCTGTTTGCGGCGCTCACGGCAAGACCACGACGACCTGTTTCGCGACGAGGCTCCTGCAGGTGCTGGGCGCGGCCCCCGACTGGTGCATCGGCGGCACGACGAAACGTCTTGGTTCTGTGGCTGGATATGGTGACGGGAATCTTCTGGTGGCCGAGGCGGATGAAAGCGATGGCACGTTGGCTCTTTACCACCCTGCTGTGACCGTGCTCACCAATATCGATCTCGACCATTTGGAACACTTCGACGGCGAGGCGGCGCTGTGCGCCTGTTTCCGTAAAGCCGTGGTGCAGACGAGAGAAGGCGTGGCGGTCTGCCGCGACAATGCCCGCGCATGGCAGGTGGCGCAGGCTGCTGCGGTTCCGCTTCTGGACTTCGGTTTTTCGGCGGAGGCCACGCTGCGTGCGGATGGCGTGCGGGTGACCTCGGCAACGGCATCGTTCGATGTGGTGTACCGTGGAACGCCGATGGGTCGGCTCACGCTCGACGTGTCCGGGCGTCACAATGTGCTGAACGCGCTGGGCGCTGCCGCTGCCGCGCTGCTGCTGGGACACGCTCCCGAGAAAGTGTTCGCGGCGCTGGCCGAGGCGTGCGACGAGCTGCCGGGAAGGCGCTTTGAATCCATTGCCGAGGCCGGCGG
>CAYSXF010000615.1:0-3746 GCA_964434815.1 uncultured Lentisphaeraceae bacterium | reverse complement strand
GTCTGCGTGGACTCCGACACCTTTATTTTCCCCGGTTCGCTGCGGAAACTGATGCAGGGGTTTGTCGACCCGGCGGTGGGGGGCATCTCGGGGCACTGCGATGTCGAGAACGCCAGTGTCAACATGCTCACGCGCATGCAGGACGTGCGCTACTACTTCTCTTACAAAATCATGAAGGGGGCGGAAAGTATCTTCGGGACGGTGAGCTGTTTGCCCGGCTGTTTTTCCGGCTACCGCCGCGTGTGCGTCTTGCATGTGCTGGACGAGTGGATGAATGCGACCGTCATGGGGCATTACGGCAATTTTGCGGATGACCGGTCGCTGACGAACAGCACCGCGAACCAAACGGTTTGAGGAGATGTAACAACCGTTTAAGGATAACCCGAAACAAACAGGCCGCTTGCACGTTGAATGCAAGCGGCCTGCTGCTTTAATGCGGGGCGCGTCTAGGCGGGCTCTGTAAGGCCCGCGTCGGCCAGGGCTGACAAGTACGCCTCCGCTGCTGCGGCCGCGTCCTGGGGCAACGTCACGCCAACACGGCCTATGCCCTCCAACGTGCGCTCCATGTACTCGCGCGGGGTAAGGTTGGCCGCGAAGGGCGTCATCATCATGGCCTGCACAATGCCCTGGGCGTCGTCGCCCTGGAGCGTCTCGCATTCGGCCTTAACAGGGCGACCGTGCGCCCAACCGTAAACTTTGATCTTCATAGGGGTGTCCTTTAGCGGCAGGCATTGTCGCCCGCCGCCTGGCTAAAGTCAAGCCGCGCGGGCGGCGTAGGTGGAAGATCCGGTCAAGCGCTTGAGCAGGTGCTTGCGGACGTTTTTGAACTCGTCGCCGATCAGCGCGAGGTTGATCATGAAAACCCGCATGCCGTACTTGGCTGCGGACGGGATCAGCGTGCGGCGGTTCTTTGCCGAAGCCGCGCGGGCGGTGAGGGCCTTGGCGGCAATGGCCAGGCAAAGGATGATGTTGGCCTTGACCTCGCCCGCGTGGGTCGTGCCCTCAAACAGGCGAAACTCAACCGTGCCCGTGCGCCAGATGTTGTTGAGGTTAAGCGCGTGGTAGCGGTGCGACTCGTAGTGTTCGGGATGCGGGTTATGGCCGTTGAACCAGGCGCGGTTGAGAGCTTCCAGCGTCATGGGCTTGGTGGCCTCCAGGCGGGCGATGAAACCGGCGTCGGTGCGCTTGGTGTAGTGGCTTAGGCGCTGGGCCGTTGTGCCCGCTGCCGCAAGGATCAGCTCCTCTTGCTTGTAAAAGATGCGGGCGAGGTTGGCGAGCTGCTTGGCTGTAAAGTGTGCGGCTCCGACGTGGACGTGCTGGCTGGTCTCGCTGGTGGCCTTGGCACCTGCCTTGCGGAGGGCGCGTACAACCTCCTGGAGGGTGTCGAGGTCGGCATAGCGCAGGATCGGGGTAACTACCTCGGCGCTGTTGTTGCTGTCGCCCAGGCTGCCGTCGCTGACCGCTTTCCATTTGCGGCCGTCCGGTGCCGTTACAGCCCACTCGCCATAAGCGCCGCCGTTGCTTGCAACCGTGCCACCGATTACGCTCTGAATCGCCAAGGCGGCGTTCTGCCGCGTGATTCCGGTGTATTCTAGCTCGGTACCGTAGGTCAGGTTCTTCAGTGTCTCAATCGCGTTCATTTGGTCGTCTCCCGTTTTGCTTCGTGGGTGCGTACGTTCGCTCCACGCG
The DNA here is from genome assembly GCA_964434815.1 of uncultured Lentisphaeraceae bacterium. GTDB lineage: Bacteria > Verrucomicrobiota > Kiritimatiellia > RFP12 > UBA1067 > CAYSXF01. The sequence goes on along the minus strand of CAYSXF010000615.1, from coordinate 2,057 downwards.
CGCGCGAAGTCGAGGACAACCGGACAACTATTTTCAATCAGGATCAATAGCCGCAACGTTATCGGGTATGTCGGTGGCGGCGACCACGGTTGGACTAAACGAAGATGGTTCAGCGTCAACGCTTGAAACTACCGGATATTCCACGCCACGAATCGCGATTGAAAACAGGTGAGCCGTCTCATCGTCAAGCGTCGGCTCTTCGACATCTCCGTCTGCTGAATATCGCGTAAAGGTTGACTCCGTTGACATAATTACACCACGTAGATTTGAAGGGCCACACCGCTTGCCATAGCGCAGCCAAGACGCTGATAACTCGGGAAAGACCAATAGTCCCAGGTCGGGCAGACGTGACACCAAAAAGTTCGGTTAGCGTTTATCGTTGTCGCCGCGCTCGATGCTAGATCCCACGTTGTCCAGCTCGCCGGACTTGTCCCCCATCTTGGAATGCACCGGTTTGGAAGACTCGTTTGATTAGGGTAACCCCAAATGTTGTACCACTCTTTTGTTGTGCTGATCGCAGCCGTGGCGGCGTTTAAAGAGGTGATAGAAATCTGCGTGTAGTTAGAGGCAATCATATTGTGAATGGTCTGAAGGCCTGCTTCAATTCGAACGCGCATCGCTGCCGTTGAAGTGGGAACTCCAAATGTCGGAGACATATTTATGTCCGTGCGCGTCAGCGCTCCGGCAGATGCCAGCATAACGCGGGCGGCAGAAATCGTGTGACCCGTGAAAATAGCGGGCACGGTGAACTGATAAGCGACGGGCATTAAATATGCCTCGCTGGTCAGAGTAATATTATCTTGCCCAATCCCGCAACCTACACCGGCATAGAAAATCGGAATTCCGAATCCACTGTTCCAGGAGGCACCATTGGCGGTGTTAAACAGATCCGTCTGCATGTTGTGAAAAACAGTCATATCGATGCTGTTGTAGCCTACCCACACGTCTCCGTAAAAACCCGCAGAATAAGTGATCGTGTACCACTTGTTGAAAGGGGAATCCCTGAGCAGATGCCCGTTGCCACTCAGGTTGATCAGATGCCCGTTTACTCCGGTGACGGTGGAAGATGCCCGCAGTAGATGTGAGATTGACATAGTTAAACCGAAAGGGTGACCGGGGCGTCGACCACATACCAGCCCTCGGTGGATTGGGAATAGAGCCTACCGAACACATCAAACGTCAGATTGCGATAGTAGGCATAAATCGCTGGCGTCCCATCTGTCTCGGTGTAGCGTACCCGAGTAACCACGCTGATCGTCACGCCCGCAGAACCTCCGGCAACCCACGAAGCCGCGCTATTGGCGTTGCCGTTCTCGTCTGCAAAGGCGAAGTTAACCGGAGACGGCACAGAAGTTGGCACGCGGTCAGCGTGAACATGGTCGCGCCGGGCATAGACCGAAGCGGACCCGGCCGCGTTGGCCGTGCCCAAGGTGGCCGGAGCCGTCGCGTCTACGTTTAGAGGGTGTGCGTGATCGCGGCGCGGGTAAGTCGAGGCAGATCCGGCCGATCCAGAACCGGAATCTGCTGGAGGCACTGTCGCGTCGACGTTGAGAGGGTGCCGGTGGTCGCCGTGCGCTCCCTTGGTGGAAACGCCGACCGTAGCAACCCCGTCCGCGACAGGCGCAACCGTTTCGAGAGCCGCCGCCTGACCGACATGCACATGGTCTGCACGCGCGTAGCGGTTGGATGTTCCCGGAGCGGCGGTCGCCGCGTTGTCAGCGGGCAAAGCGGTGTCGTCCACGTTAACAGGATGTACGTGATCGCGCCTGGCGTAATAGCCGCTTATGCCAAGGGAACCTCCCGGAGCGGGAAGAATGACATCGCCGCCGTCGCGGGTCGGAGCGCCGGTCGCAGGGCCGGGATCAGGCAACGTGATCGACAGGCTGTGTGCATGATCCTCTTTCGCGGCACGGGGCGAAGTCCCCACTGCGGGAAAGCCGTTGACCGTCGAAGGCATCTGCGTTGCCAGCATAACGCCCGCGTGCGCGTGATCAGCGCGGGCCGCCTCAGTCGCCGTGCCAACAGCAGCGGACGCAGCCACAGCGGCAGGCGAGGCC
>CAYSXF010000614.1:0-3760 GCA_964434815.1 uncultured Lentisphaeraceae bacterium | reverse complement strand
TACACCTCTCTATTCGTCGGCAGCGTCAGATGTGTATAAGAGACAGGGCTGGCGCGGTGATGGCGAATCCGAAGAGGGGCGTGACGCCCGCGCTTTCTGGCGCACTGCCGCTGTCCCAGTTGGAGCCGAGCGCCCAGGTGCCGCTGACCGGGCTCTTCCAGGTCACAGAGGAGCCGCCCGACGAGTTGCCGACAATCAGCAGCACGCGGGCGTTGGCGGTGTCGTTGGAGAAGGCATAGGACGCACCGGACTGCGGGTTGCCGACCGAGAGCCGGGCTGTGTCGCCGCCGAGGGTACCGGCGTAGGTGAAGAGCGTGTAAGTGCCGGGCTCAGCGAAGGGCAGGCCGGTGCCTGCGCAGTATAGGTTGACGACGGAGTTGCTGAGGACCAGTCCGCCGACTGCGGTCACCGCGATCGTGTCGTTGGTGCCCGGAGCGAAGTCGACGTCCAGCGTGGCGGAGGGAGAGGCGCTGCCGAGGGCGAGGGCGTTCAGCGTGGTGGCGCGTACGACGGACGAGCCGAAACGAAGCTGACGGCCGCCGAGGGCGAGCGACAGGCCTGCGGGGACAGCTCCTTCGAACCGGAGGCCGGCCAGGCCGGAGAGGGTCGGCGTGACAGCCCCAGAGAAGTCGGCGGCGGCCACGAGGTTGCTGAAGACCATGACGCCATTGGCGGGTCCGGAAAGCGTGATATCGCGGTGAAGGGTGAGGGTGTTAGCGAACATCACCGTGCCGGTGGTCATGCCGAGGGTCACGGTGCTGCCTTTGTTGAAGACCTCGATGTTATGGCCGATCCAGCGGCCGTCGCCGTTGGCGATCAGCGCGAGGTTGTTGGTGGTGGCTGTGCCGCTGTCGCCGATGCTGACTGTGTTGGTGAAGGAGCTGGAACCGAGCGAGCCGCCCTTGCCGTCATAGGTGCGGCTGTTGAAGGGATTGGTCCAGCCGTTCAGCGTACCGTAATCATCCTCTGAGAGGGTCAGCGTGCCGTTGCGAAGAGTCGTGGCGCCCTGATAGGCGCGGTTCCGGTCTGAATCGGAACCCGCCGAGCGGATTTCGAGGGTTCCCGGACCGGTCTTGACCAATGCCGTGGTGCTGTAGTCCGCGTTGTTCTTGCTGGTCCAGTAGAGCAGCATTTGACGGAGAGAGAGCGTGTCGCCTGCGCCGACGTCGAAGAGCGCGGCGTTGCCATAACTCGTGATCCAGTTGGACAGGGTGACGGTGTTGCCGCCGCAGCCGGTTCCAAGCGCGCAGGAGCCGGAGCCCAGGAAGTTGATCGCGTTGTTAAGGGTGGTGCCGCCTTGTGTCAGATAGTAGGCCGAGGCTTTGCCGGACTGGGAGAGGAGCGAGACGGCCAAACTGGAGGGCAGGCTGGGCGTCTGCACAAGGCCTTCATAGACAAAGGCGTTCGCGGCCGTGTTGGTGAGGGTGGGCATAATGACCGCACCGGCACCGGATTTGTAAAAGGTCGAGCCGTTCGTAAGCGTCAGCGGGTTGCCAGAGAAGGTCAGCGTGCCAAACACGTCAAGCGTGAGGGCCGAGCGGGCAAGAATCGGACTCTGGACAAGCCAGGCGCCGGGCGCTTGCACGGAGATTTTCGGAGCCGTACCGCTGGCGTCGTTGGTGAGCGCGATGGGGTTGCCGGCAAGGGTGAAGGCCCCGACCGTGGCGGCGCCCGAGACGTTCAGGCGGCGGGCGAGGAAGGTGCCCGCGAGGTCATTGGTTGAGGCGTTGCCCAGGCCGTTCGGGAAACGCAGCAGCAGGTTCTGGCTGCCGCCCGCGGCAGGCGCGGTGCCGTCGGTCCACCGAGCGGCGTCACTCCAGAAGCCGGTGCCGTTCCAGGTGCACACGTTCGCGGGTGCGGCGCAGGAAAGGGCTCCCCCGCCGGTGAAGATGCCGCTGGCATGTGATGAATTGAAGGTGCCCGAAGCGGATGCGCCGTTGGTGGAGACGTAGGCGAGCGGCACGGTACCGCTGTGATCCAGACGCACGGTTGCGCCGGTCACGACCTTCAGAATCGAGTCGCCGGTCAGGGCGCGGCAGGCGTTGCCGGACGAGGGTCGCGCAAGGCAGACGGCGTCGACCATGGTTGCGCGGTCGCCCCAGCAGCCTTCCCCGCCGATGCCGAGCGTATGGCTGCCGGCCTTGAGCCAGAGCGCGCCGCTGGCGAAGCGGCCGGGGCTGAACTGCACCGAGCGGTTGAGAAACGATGCGAGCAGGACGCCGTCAAGGGTGACATAGACCTGGTTCTCGGGGTAGGTGGCCCGAAGCAGGTGCGAGAAGGCTACGCTGTAGATCCCGTCGGAGGGAACGGTAACGGTCTGGGCGACAGCGCCGTTGTACTGTAGGATCAGCATCTGATTCCCCTCTGGGGCGGAGCCGATGGCGTTCCATGTGGCGTTCAGTGCGGCGTTCTGGCACCCCACGTTGTTGGCCAAGGCAGTGACCACCCAGTTGGAGATAACGGTCCCGGCGCCGACATAACCCCAGCTGCTGATCGCCGGCGATTCGAAACCCGGATTGAGGAGCAGGTTGGACGCTGTGTCGGGGTCTCCGAGGGTGACAACCGACGCGCCGCTGGCCACAGAGAGAGCGGCGTCCGTAAACAGCGAACCCGAGACGAGCAGTTGGCCTGCCGCTGCGGACAGCGGCCCGGTGCAGCGGGCGATCGCCAGCGCTCCCAAACCGGTCTTGCTGATGCCGACGCTGGTGATGATCTCAGCCGCGATGCTGTTGGTTGTAGCGTCCGCGGCGGAGATCGCGCCTTCGACGGCGAGGCGTCCCGCGCCGAGCAGGGTGTAGCCGTTGGCTGAGAAGGTGATGTTCGACACCGAAACGTCGGCGGCGATGTTGACGATGCCGCCCGAGCCCGTGAACTGCGCCTCGGCTCCCGGCTGCCACGCGGAGGCGCCGTTGGTCGAGTCCAGCCAGGTGAGCGAGGTCGCGTCCCAGAGGTTGGTGGCGGTGGGGTTCCAGCGCAGGACGGGCGGTGCGCCGAAGGTGAAGGTTGCGGAGGCGAGCAGTGCGACTGCGAAACAAGTCAACCGACGGATGATCACGAGGGCCAAGGGCTTCATGCAGATCTCCTGTTAGATGTTAACAGATATGACGATTGCATGAAAAATAGCACGTTCTGCCGGAACGTTCAATATGGATCGTAAGAGACCAAGGCCATATCGATCAGCATGCGCGCAGCCCCGGCATAGAAATCGAGCGCTTCTGCGGGTGTGGCGCCGGGGCGCTCACCCGCGCAGGAGGCCTGCCGCCGAGGCGGCGCGGTAATCGCTGACGGTCAGATGCAGCCCTTTCGAGAGCGGAATCTCCGGAACCCAGCCGAGGCTGCGGATGAGCGATGTGTCGCACCGTTTGCGCGGCGTGCCGTCGGGCATGGAAGGGTCGAAGCGGATCTCGGCATCGCAGCCGGTGGCGTCGCGCACATGTTCTGCAAGTTCGCGGATGGTGAACTCCTCGCCGGAGCCGACGTTCACCCAGTCGGGCGGGTTGTCGCGCTGGAGCAGGAAGAGTGCGGCGCGGGCGAGGTCGTCCACATGCAGGAACTCGCGTTTGGGCGTGCCTGTGCCCCAGAGGGTCACCTGGCGGTTCCCTGCGCGGCGGGCGTCCTCGAACTTGCGTATCAGCGCGGGCAGCACGTGCGAGTGGGACGGGTGATAGTTGTCGCCAGGCCCGTAGAGGTTGGTGGGCATGAGGGAGTGGTAGAGGCTGTCTCTTATACACATCTGACGCTGCCGACGAATAGAGAGGTG
>CAYSXF010000613.1:0-3777 GCA_964434815.1 uncultured Lentisphaeraceae bacterium | reverse complement strand
GAGATTTCTGCCTGTCTCGTGGGCTCGGAGATGTGTATAAGAGACAGACACCTCGGGCGCGTGTCGGCTCAGGGTCAAGAACCAGCAGCCGAGCGGGATCAGCAGCAGGATCAGCGGCCAGGACGCGAGTGCCAGCCAAAGGCCCTGCACGGTGGAGCGGATGCACTCGTGCTTCGCCTTCGCGCCGTGATAGTGCGCGGTGAACGTGCCCGCGTAACCGGCCAGGGCCTGGAAGAAGCAGATCAGCGTGTGGGCCATGATGCCGGCGGGTAGCGCGGCCTGGATCGTGACGCTGCTGTAGCGCGACAGGAACACGCGGTCACAGAACTGCATGATCGTGAAGGAGCCCATGCTGAGGATCAGCGGGGCGGCGATCCGCCACATTTCGCGGTAGCCGCCGGGGAGCGGCGCGAGTGGGGGATTGGGACAGTATTTTTTCAAGGGCATGCCTCGTTCCGGTCGCTGGGAGCAAGGACACTCTTGTCCTTGCGGAAGGGACAGGAGTGTCCCCTCTCCCAGAAAATGCAGGGGACAAGAGTGTCCCCTCTCCCATGGATGTCAGCGGGCTTCAGCATCCCATTTCCAAATAATTAGTCACGTAATCACTGACCGCATCTTCCAGCGGCGTGAATGCATGGCGGCAGCCGGCAGCGCGCAGTTTGCGCGTATCGGCCTCGGTGAAGTACTGGTACTTGTCGCGCAGGTGCGCGGGCATGTCGACAAAGGAGATGACGGGCTCGCGCCCCATGGCCGCATAGACCGCGCTCAGCAGGTCGAGCCACGAGCGGGCCTTGCCGGTGCCGCAGTTGAAAAGGCCGGAGACCTCCGGGTGGTCGTGGAAGAAGAGCGTCACTGCCACGGCGTCCTTGACGTAGACGAAATCGCGCACCTGCCCGCCATCCGCGTAGTCGGGACGGTGCGAGCGGAAGAGGGAGAACGAGCCCGTTTCGCGGATCTGGTGATAGGCTTTGTGTACCACTGAGCGCATCTCGCCCTTGTGGCCTTCGCCCGGGCCGAAGACGTTGAAGTACTTGAGGCCCGCGATCTGGCCGAACCAGCCCTCCGTCATCGCGAGCAGGTCGAACTTCTGCTTCGACCAGCCGTAGAGGTTCAGCGGCTGAAGCTTGGGCGTCACGGTGTCATCGTCGCTGTAGCCCAGCTCGCCGTCGCCGTACGTTGCGGCGCTGGAGGCGTAGATGAAGCGCGTGCCGTGGGCGAGGCACCATTCGCACAGCTCGCGGGTGGTGCCGGTGTTGTTGTCGTCGAGGTAGGCCTGGTTGGTTTCAGTGGTGGAGCTGCACGCGCCGAGGTGGAAAAGGGTCGTCGCCGGCGCGATCTCGCCCGCCCGCAGAGCTGCGCGGAACGCGTCGCGGTCGAGGTAGCGCGCGTAGCTCAGGCGCGACAGATTCTTCTCTTTCTGCGGGTGGTTCAGGTGGTCGGTCACAAGAATGTCGCTGATGCCGCGCGCGTTCAGCGCTGCGACCAGATTGCTGCCGATGAGACCGGCCCCGCCTGTGACAATAAACTGCGCCATGGAAAACCCTCTGTAATCCTGTCAGAAATTAAGATGTAGTGTACCAGCGGAGAGGGAGAGAGACAAGGTGCAGGTTCGTTCGCGCGCACGATCTGCTTCTTTGGCCCGCCACTTAGCTATCTTCATCGTCCTTTGCATCCGACTCAAGTAACCCCAAATAGTCTCTTCTCGCATACAGAATGCGGATGATTGAAACAAATTTTCCTTCCGTCCGGTAAAACACGAGGTAGTTCTTGCATAGAATGAAACGGTAGGTTTTTAGCATGGGAATATCCGTCCTCAAACGCGCTCCAGCCTGCGGCAAGTCTACCAACGTCCGAATCTTTTCGAAGATGAGGGCAATGAGAGCTGCTGCGGCTTGCGGATTAAACAGATCGTCTGAAATGTACCGCTTAATCTCATCCAAATCGGCAACCGCTTGCGGTGTGAACCGGATTTTGAACATGGCTACACTCCGAGTTTCTTCATCGCGGAGTCCATGGATACCCATCCGCATTTCCGGGCGGACTCTTCTCCTTCGGCTAAGGCCGACATGAGATCCAGTTCGGTGCGCAATTTTTCGTATGCGCGAATGTCAACGATAGCAAAGCGCCCATGCCCGTTTTTGGTCAAGAAGACGGGAGTGTCGGTTGTGACTTCGCGTAATACGGTGTTGTAATTCCTAAGTTCAGAAATGGGTTTTATTGTCGGCATGAGATACTCCTCTAGTTCATCGAAAAATGTAGCTTAATTTGTCTCAGAATACAACAGCAGAATAGATCCAATTTTATCTGGCTAACGTAAAGCGCCACGAATGCGCGGCAGCGCGCTCCGTGGGCACTCTGGTTGTACATCAGTTGATCATCTCACCTTTCTCCAGGTGCTCGAGATAACATTCCAGATTGCCAGCAATCTTGTCAAAAATTTGCGGAATGAAAAGCGCTATGGCCAATAAATCAGGATCATTCTCGATTGGCCCGCCATGATAAGCACGCATATGAGAAAGAATAGCGTCTTTTTCTGCCTGTGGAAGTTTCCTGAACGGATCTTGCACAGAGTGCTCGTGAAAATCAGACAAATGGATGAAGGCACATCCGAACTTGTAAACCGACTTGGACCATCCTTGAAGTGCTTGGGCAAGCTCCACCATGTCTCGATCAGTGATGTTTACTTCTTTTCCACTGGGAGTCATACGTTTCCATTTCTGCCCAGATAGTGTTGCTAGTATCAAGCGTTTGCGCTCTGACATGCTCTCAAGTGCCAGCAACCATATTACGCGTACCATAGAGTCAAGTTCTTGTCGTAAAATCGACACTGCGGGACTCAATGTCGCAGGACTGTGGCCGAGCAGTTCTATAGCAGCACGATTCTCTTGAGAACGTGTTCTTACTGCGTCACAAAATATTTTTGTTTCAGTCTTCATTTGGTTTCAGCACAACATGATATGGGCGTCCACTCGCAAAACTCGGGTAAAAAGCACTTTTTCCGATCCAGCCCATGTTTGGCCGAAAGTCTGACACGTCCTTCATGGTTCGTCAAGAAGGCATGTCGCTCACTCTTCCAACAGAACGCGGAAGCCGACGTCGTAAACACGCTGCCAAGGCGGATACGGCACGCGAGAGGCGAAGGTGGCGTACTGCGGGCGCTTCCACCAGGAACCGCCGCGCGCGCAGGCTCGGCCGTCCGGGAGGCGGTCGGCGGTCCACTCCCACACGTTGCCGTGGACATCGCGCAGCCCCCAGGCGTTGGCCGCGAAGCTTCCGTCCGGCGCAGAGACGCGGAACCCGTCGTTGCGGTTCGTGTCGGCGGGCCGCCACTCCGGCACAGCCGCGCCTGGCATGTTGGCGCGGAAGCGGTCCATGCGGCGGAACGTCGCGTCGGCCAGATTGGCGAAAGGCGAGAAGTCGGAGTCCGTCTCGCCAAAGAACAGCGGCGTGGCCGCGCCCGCGCGAGCGGCCCACTCCCATTCGTCGTTGCTCGGAAGACGAATGCGCATGCCAAACTGCTTTCCGGCGAAGCGGCAGAAGGCTTCGGCGGATTCGCAGGAGACGCGGCAGACCGGCTGCGTGGGCGTGTTGAGCGGATAGCCGCGCTCCTGAACCGTGAACTGCAGGAACTCGCCGCGCTCCAGCCGGCTGTCGTGCGCGGGGTCGAAGCGGGCGTACTGCGCATTGCTGATTTCGTCGACGCTCATCCAGAACTGCTTCTTCATTTCAGACACGCGGCCGTCCGCAGTCACAAAGCGGCCGGCGGGAATGTGCACG
>CAYSXF010000612.1:0-3783 GCA_964434815.1 uncultured Lentisphaeraceae bacterium | reverse complement strand
CACCTCTCTATTCGTCGGCAGCGTCAGATGTGTATAAGAGACAGCTCAAGAACGGGCCGCGGTGCCGCATGTGCGACCAGCGGGACTGGAGGCGGATAGAGCCTGTCCCGCACGCCCCGCAGCCGTTCCGCATCGATGGGAGGCAGCGGCGGCGGCAGACCCCGGCCCGCGACGATCATCGAGGAGGTTCCATGCCGGTCGCAAACGATTTCCGCAGCGCCGGCCGCATGCGTGACTGTTGCCCAGCAGGGCGGACCGTCGACAGAAACGACATAAGCCCAGGCCAAGTCTGCGGCATTTGTTACGCTGAGCCTCATCCGGACCGATTCCGCGGCCGCCGTGCGGCGCGAGAGGAACCGCACGCGGGACGTCACCGGCGCGACGTACCAGCCTGCCCGGTTGACGAACAGGTTCACGTCGTTCGCTCCGGAGACGCTCACGCAGTGCGGTTCCAGCACCTGTTCCTTGCCGTCGAGCGTGTCAAACAGCGGCGCATACAACTCCAGCAGCTCCGCAGCATTCGTGTTGGGGCCTTGCTGGCTGATCGGAAACTGGTGGGCGATCATTTGCGGAAACAGGGCGAATTGCAGCCGCCGCTTCAACTGGGCCTCGAACTTCAGCAAGTCTCCCGAGTACGGCTCTTGCTTGTTCCACGCCGCAGCCGGCCGGAAGGGTGAGACATAGCCCAGAGCGCGCACATGGTCGCTCTCGTGGCAGGTGCCGTCGCTATCGCGCAGCACCTCGATCCGCCAGAACTGGTTGACGTACACGCGCCACCCGGCGCCATGGGCCTGACGGCAGACCTCGGCCACGCCCTCGGCCACCGGGCCGGCCATGTTCTGCGCAGGGCGGTCGCCGATCATGGTCAGTCCGTCTTCATGGCCGTAATCGATCGTGCTGGCCCAGTCGAGCCGGTCGATGATGAACCCGTCCAGTTGCGGCAGCCGCGACACATGCCTCCGAAGCTGCTCTGCCAGAGCCGGGAACAGGGAACAGTCATGCCGGGCGTTCATCGCCAGCGCCCCTTCCCATGTCCCCACAGGCCGGCCTTCGGCGTCTTTAATCAGCGCGTTGGAAAACTGCTCGCGAAGGATGCGCCCGGCCGTTTCCGCATCGCCGCTCCGACCGCCTTTCCCGCCATACTCGGTAACGTTGAAGTAGGCGAACACCCCGATCTTCTGCGCATGCATCTTGGCTGTGAACGAGTTGATCTTCTCGTCGCTCATGGTTTCGCCTAGCTTCCACCAATTGGCAAAGCTGTACGGCTCCCATTGAGGCTCGTCGGGCAGGTACTCGCCGAGGTGCGTGAACCAGAAGCTGGTCCAGATGTAGCGGATGTTTTGCCGGGCCATTTCCTCAAAGCCGGGATGAGCTTGGATGTGGTGATACCAAAACGACCCTTCATAGGGGCCGCGCGGCAAAAAGGGACGGAAATAACGCGGGAAGTCATCGCTGTACGCCTTGATCGCCGAGCGGTAATCGGCCGGGTGCGCATAGAACAGAAGCCGCAGGGAAGACGGCTTGCCGCCCCCCATTCCACGGTGCCCCAGCCGCAGCCGCAAGGTGGCCGCGTTCAGCCAGTCCACTTGCAGGTGCGGGATGTTGGCGTCAGCCGGCAAGGCGATCGTCACAGCCGCGTCGGTCTGCGGCTCCAACACCGAAATCAGCGGCATCACATAGCAGCGTCCGGTGCCGTAGCCGTTTTGACCATACGGCACAGGCGCAAACGTCGGATAGGCCGACAGCTCCATGACGCCCCGCTCGCCAGGCGTAAAGACCTGCCGCCGGTCAGTCAGCAGTGGCAACTCGACAGTGACTTCGAACCCGGCACGCGCTCCTGTCCTCGAGAAGTCCAAATCCCACGCCATCCCGCGCTCGGTCGAGGAGAAGCGCTCGGCCACTGACAGTCCGATCGCGTTAAGCGCATGCAGAGTCGGATTCGCGCCGGCGGGTGCCGGAACCGGTTTCGCTTCAAAGGATGAGGTCTTCTTGTCGACCTCGTTGCGGATCTCCAATCGCACCGGCCCGCGCAGCCAGTCCTGTAATTGACGCGCCACGCGCGGGCCCGCCGCCGGTTCGCCTCCCGCCGCCTCCGCGACGCCGTTCGCAGTAGTTTCGCCTCCTGCAAACACCGCAGAAAAGAGTCCCGCCGTAACCACCAGACAAACGATGACATCCTGTTTTAACATGGCCAACTGCCTTCGTCTTCCCGTTTCACCGTGTCCGCCCCACATCTTTAAAACGGACTGCCGAATGGTCATTCCGTCGCTTCAATCAAGCATACGCTTCAATCCGATTGTTATCAATCTCGCACACTGCTGATCGCTACAAAAGCTCAATCGATGTTCAAAACGTAACTGTTATGGTCATTTTGTGACGGACCTGAATCGCGTATGGGCGCATCCCCATTTCGTTGACATGTTGGGCAGTCTGTTGAACGGAGCTCGTTAGGTCGCGCGCCAAGAAAACGAGAGCCGCAGGGACCGGCGGACGGTTCGGGGAACCGTCCCTACCAGGCGGTGCGACCCAAATCAGGCACGAGGTGGGCGTGCATTTCCGCAAACAGCGCGAGCGAAGCGCGGTAGGGACGGTTCCCCGAACCGTCCGCCGGTCCCAGTCCCACGGGCGCGGGTGGTCAATGAAACGGGGATGCGCCTGTTTGAATCGCGTATTCACCTTTCCTGCCGTCACCGCCTTATGCTATTTTGTCGATATGGTTAAAGGCCTCACCTATGCGGAGCTCGCGAACAACCGGGTGTTCGATGCCTTGGATGCGGCGCGCACATGGGATCTCAAGCGGCACGGCTGGCGTGTGCATGCCGCGGGCGGAAGCCAGCATGTGATCGGCGACACCACGTATTGGTGGCACGGCGAGGAGCGCGGCGGCAACCCGGCCCACCCGTTTGTCATCGTCCAGCTCACCTTGTCAGGGTGGGGCTGTTTCGAGCAGGACGGCAAGTGCCACAGGATCGGCGCCGGCAACGGCTTTATCGCCGTCGTGCCTTCCGAACATTTCTATTATCTGCCCGAAGCCTCGCCCGACTGGCGCTTCATCTGGCTCGACGTCTGGCACCCCTACGCCGTCGCGCGTCTGACCGCCCTCCGTGATCAGACCGGCCCCCGCCTCACCGTCGCGCCCGAGTCGCCGGTGATGCAGCGCATGATCGATATCCTTGAGCGGCTGGCTTTCGGACGTTATCCCGACGACTACGTGCTGGAAGAGGAGGTGCTGGGGTTCGTCGTCTCGCTGGAGCGGCATGTGATGCAGAACCGCTACCCCGCGGCCGTTCGCGAGTCCCTGTTGCAGGAGATCCGCGACCTGACGCTGGCCAGGCTCGCCGCTCCCCCGTCTGTCGACGAGCTGGCCCGCCGCTACAGACAGAGCCGCACCCAGTTCAGCCACCAGTTCAAGCGCGCGACAGGACTCGCGCCTGCCGAGTTCGTCGACTCCGTCCGCCTGTCGTCCGCCGCCACCCTGCTGGAGGGCGGCTCCGACAAACTGGAGGCCGTCGCGCGGGCCACCGGCTACCGGTCGGCCACCCAGTTCTGCAAGGCGTTCCGGAAGGTCTACGCGCTCACGCCGGGCGCCTACCGAGCCTATTACAGGCGGCACTAACCCGCATGAGCCGACCGCACCATCCCGTCACCCCGGCCGGTTTAGGGAGCCGGCAAAATAGAGGGGGATGAAGCTCACCTGCTGTTCAGGCAGTTCCGCAAACGCGAGAGAATTTATAAGACCTGTCCCGCTGTAACCCCGGGAAGACTGCCTGGGTGAGGACTTCT
>CAYSXF010000611.1:0-3789 GCA_964434815.1 uncultured Lentisphaeraceae bacterium | reverse complement strand
CTTCGCGGTGGTGCCGATCCTGCTGATATGGGTTTACATGAGCTGGCAGATCCTGCTGCTGGGCGCGGAGATCGCCTTCGCGGTGCAGAACCGCGACACCTATGTGTTGGAGCAGCATGCGTCGGAGGCCAGCCTGCGGTCGCGGCTGCTGCTGGCGCTGGCGCTGTGCTCCGAGACGGCGCGCCTGGCGCGGGACAAGGACGGCGGGCCTTTCGCGGCCGAGGCTTTCGCGAAGCTGCACGGCATCCCGAGCCGCTTCGTGAAGGAGGGCCTCGACGGCCTCGTCCGCAACCAGGTGCTGGCGGAAGTCGCCGACCGGCCGGGCGAATATCTGCTCTTCCGCTGCGCCAGCAGCATCACCGTCGCGGAGGTCACGAAGGTCCTGATGGACGACGGCGAGCCTCCCGAGGCGCTCGGGCTAGGCAACCTCGACGCCTCGGTCATGTCTTTCAGCAAGCGACTCGACGCGAATATCGACGGCGCGCTCGCCATTCCCGTCGCGAAAGTGTGAAGTCAATTTCATTTACAACAAACATCAAAAATGTTATCTTTTGTATATGAAATTCGAGGAACTGGTGAGGTTGGCGGGGAACTTACCGTGCTTTGACCTTGCGCTGTTGGCCCAGGCTTTCGACGGCGGGCGCGGGGTCATGCGGGTGCAGCTTTCCCGCTGGATGTCGCAGGGCAAGGTCATCGGACTGAGGCGCGGCATCTACACGCTCGGGGAGTTGTACCGCCGCGCGCCGCTGACTCCGGCCGCACTGGCGCGGCACCTCTATACGCCCTCTTACCTGAGCGGGCTCTGGGCGCTCGGCTACTACGACCTGATCCCGGAGCGGGTGGTCTGGCTGACCAGCGTGACGCCGCGGGTGCCGCGCCGCTTCGAGAATCCGTTCGGGGTTTTCGAGTACCGGAACGTCAAACAGGAGAATTTCTTCGGCTACCGGACGGCAACGCTGGGCGGGGCGGACATAACGCTTGCCGAGCCCGAGAAAGCGTTGCTGGATCACTGGCACCTGACAGATGCCGAATGGACCGATGAGCGCCTCATGGAAATGCGTTATCAGAATATGGTGGTAGTTGACGCGCCACGTCTCAGGGAGTACGCCGCGCGGTTCCGGAGTCCGCGGCTGGACCGCGCGGTCCAGCGGTGGCTTCACCTGGCTGAAGAGGACGGAAAGGGAACGGTGACGGTATGAGAGAACAGGCTCTCGCGTTGGTGCGCGGCGTGACTGATCCGAGTGAGGCGCTCAACCTGCTGAGGGAGTACCTCCAGGCGCACGTGTTGCGGTCGTTCCATGAGTGCGAGGCTTTCCGGCCGCTGGCCTTTGTCGGCGGAACAGCCCTGCGTTTTCTGCACGGACTGCCGCGCTTCTCGGAGGACTTGGATTTCTCGCTGGTCACTGCCGAGGGGTACGACGGCAAGGGGTGGATGGCCAAGGCGAAGCGTGATCTTACGCTGGCCGGGTTTGAGCCCGAGGTCACCTGGAACGACCGCAAGACCGTGCATGCCGGCTGGGTGCGCGTGGCGGGCTTGCTCCATGAGGCGGGCCTATCTGGAATGGCGGATCAGAAACTCGCTGTCAAAGTGGAGATCGACACGCGTCCGCCCGCTGGCGCGCGGTGCGAGCGCAGGGTCGTCACCCGGCATCTGACCTTTCTGCTCCAGCACTATGATCTGCCCTCGCTGTTGGCCGGCAAGCTGCATGCGGCGATCAGCCGCAAATACGCCAAAGGGCGGGACTGGTACGACCTCCTCTGGTACCTTTCGCACCGGCCTCCGGTCGAGCCCAACCTCTTTCTGCTTCAAAACGCGCTGGATCAGACCGCGGGGCCCGGGCGGTTCGACGCGCAAGACTGGAAGGCGCTGGTACGGGCACGACTGGCAGCGTTCGATATGGCGGCGATTGCCGCAGACGTCCGCCCGTTTCTGGAGCGCCCTCAAGACGCGTCGCTGCTGAGCCGCGACAACTTGCTGGCTCTGCTATAATGTGTAAGCCCTCGCCCGTCTGTTGTGCCGACTACGCCGCTGCGTGCTCTACGTGCAACACTCCGTCAGCCCTAACAGCCTAACAGTCTAAACCGCTAACAGCCTTTCCCTCTCTACCGCTTGCACTTGAACAGGCAGACGCCGGCGGCCCAGAGTTCGCGCGTGTCCGGGTTGTAGCGCAGGAGCATGGGCTTGCGGTAGGGCAGGTCAGAGGTGATCGTCTGCCACGTCGCGCCGCCGTCGCGGGTCTCATACACGTCGCCGTCTGCTTCGCCGCCCCACGTGGTGGTGGCGAACCACACCCGTTTGGCGTCGGCTGGGTCGGTTTCGACGGCGACGATGATGCGGGAGCTGAACGGGAACTTTGTGAGCTGCTGCCAGCTCTTGCCGTGGTCCGCGCTGCGCCACAGGTTATTGCCGGGGCAGTAGACCGTGCCGTCGGCAGACACATGCACGTTGAAGGGCCACATTTCGTTCTTGAAGACGTGCTGCCACGAAGCTCCGGCGTCCTCGCTGCGGTAGACGCCGCCGCCCTCTGCGCAGCCCGTCCAGTAAAGCCGCTTGGAGTCGGTTGGGTCGACGGCGAGGCCGAAGAACACGCGGCGGCAGCCGGGCTGGCTCGGAAGCGCTGCCCAGGTGCGGCCGCCGTCCTGCGACTTGAACGCGCCTCCGCCGTCCTTGCCGTTGGTCGGGTCGCCGTCGATGCCGAGGTAGAGCGTTTTCGGATCTTTCGGGTCGGCGGCCATGGCGCGAGGCACGCCGGTGCCCCACATGGTGTTGGCGTGCGGGTTGGACGCGGGCAGGCCGGCGGCGCTGTAGGCGAAGGTCTTGCCGCCGTCGTCGCTCACGACCACGCGGTTGGGCTTCGACGAATCCCACGGACTGCATGTGCTGACGATGTGGTCGCCGCCGGTGCCTTCCGAGATCGCGAGCCGCCAGTGGTGTCCGGCGATTTCGGTGTCGTACTTGAGGGGCCAGAGCGCGCGCCAGAGGCCGCCGTTATCGCTGCTGACGAGCACGCCTTCGTCCATCGCGCTGGCATAGGTGCGGCCTTTGAAGAAGCGCACGTCGTATATGCAGGAGATATCCGCGCCGCGCACGCGCTCGGCCCAGGAGCGGCCGCCGTCGTCGCTGTGGCAGGGGCGCCAGTTGGCGGCGATGTAGAGCTCCTTGGGGTTGAGCGGGTTGATGGCGATGTTCTTGGGGTTGCTCAGGCCGGCCATGCCCTTCTGGAATTCGTTCGCGAGCGTGGGGCTGCCGATGGAGTCTGGCTTGAGCTTTGACCCGTCCGTCCACGTCTGCCCGCCGTCGTTGGAGTAGAAGAAGCGCCCGTTCCAGTCGGCCGAGCCGATCACATAGACGTCGAGCGGATTCACCGGGCTCACGGCGACTTCATGCATGGAGCAGTTCTTCGGGAGGCTTTGCGAGAGGCTCTTCCACGTCTGGCCTTTGTCGGCCGATTTCCAGACGCCGTCCTTGAAGAACGTCGCATAGATGACGGCCGGGTCGCTCGCGGCGATGGCCACGCTGGAGGCTTTCTTGGGCGTGGCCAGGGCGCGCCAGGTCTTGCCTGCGTCGCCGCTGAGCACGAGCCCGGTGTCGTCGGTCGCCGCGACCACGAGCGTCGGCTCTTTTTGAGCGACGGCCACGCTGTAGACGGGACCGCCCTGCAAGGGGCCGATGCGGAGGTTGCCATAGTGCTGCACGGCTTTGTTCTTGGAGAACTCGGCGACGACGTGCTGATGAGGCTGAGCCTGTCTCTTATACACATCTGACGCTGCCGACGAATAGAGAGGTGT
>CAYSXF010000610.1:0-3794 GCA_964434815.1 uncultured Lentisphaeraceae bacterium | reverse complement strand
ACACCTCTCTATTCGTCGGCAGCGTCAGATGTGTATAAGAGACAGGTTTGTGCGCGAAGCCTACCCGCGCCGGCTGATGCGGTTAAGCGTGACACCCGAGCTAGTGCGTGCGTATCAGGTCTACGTCCGTAACGCGTGTAAAACAGTGAAGGCATACGGGCTGTTGACCGGTCACGCGATTTCGGACTTTGGCGAAATCCGACTGTCGCCCCACGAGAATAGCACGCTCTGGCGCAACTTCGTTCCGTCGGTTCCGCTCGACGATCTGGTTGTGCAGAGCGCGGAGCAGGCGTGGCAAGCGTTTCTGCTGGCGAAGTACGGTTCAGCGGATGGAGTGAACCGCGCATATGGCTGGTCGCTCGAGCGTATTGAGGAGGCTCGCTTTCCGCTCAGGGAGGCGATGGCAGTGACGTTTGCGCGGCGCGGATGGACGGATTTTCTGGCGGGGATGGCGGCGAACTACAGGATGGTGGGCGAATTTCTGTTTCTGCGGGGGCAGGCGTTCGGCAACACGCTGCTGCTTGTTGTGCTGTCGGTCTTGGCGACGCTGACGGTGAATCCGCTGGCGGCCTATGCGCTGTCGCGCTTCGGGCTGCGGTCGGCTGAGAAAATCTTGCTGTTCCTGTTAGCGACCATGGCGTTTCCGGCGGCGGTGACGGCGATACCCGGTTTCTTGTTGATCAGGGATTTGGGGTTGCTCAACACCTTCACAGCGCTCGTGTTGCCAACGTTGGCGAGCGGGATGTCAATTTTCATTCTCAAGGGCTTTTTCGATGGGTTGCCGCGCGAACTGTATGAGGCGGCGGCGATCGACGGCGCGAAAGAGTGGCAGATATTCATGAGAATCACGCTGCCGATGACCACGCCGATCTTGGCGGTCAACGCGCTGAATGCGTTCATCTCAGCATACAACAGTTGGGAGTGGGCGCTGCTGGTGTGTCAGCGGCAGAGCCGTTGGACATTGGCGGTCTGGATGTATCAGATGAGCCAGCAGTTAGGCGATCAGCCATGGGCCGTGATGGCAGGCTTCGTGGTCGTGTCGATTCCGACTGCGGTGGTATTTATTGCATGTCAGAAGATTATCCTGCGTGGCATCGTGCTGCCAAGCATGAAGTAGACGATGCGCTCGCTGGATGGCTGAAACGCATTGTCAGTGTGGTCTGCCGTATAGGTGAGTGGCACCAGGATACAAGGCAAAGGCAGGGGACGTCCTCGTCACCTCTCCTCAGATCAGTCGCTGCTGGGTACGTTTCATGTTATTAATGCAACTCCAGCAATTATCGACACTGCATGGTAGATAGTTATTATAACACCAGTGACCACACATTGACAGGTGTGATAATAGTCGCAAGAAGCTATCAGGGCAGAAGAACAGCAAAAATATGGGACAATTTTCACAATTCATAATTGACAGGAGAAACGGTGCGGACTATTTTTATCACATATTGAAAGGTGTGATATGGAGAACTACCATCCGACAATCTGGAGAACCTGCCGGGTTCTCACAAGCGCGAGACGGATTGCCTGTCTGTCATCTGTACTCAAACAGCCGGGGGGCAGTGTCGGCGAAGTTGCCGCACAGGCACGCATACCAAAAGATCAAGCAAGCCTCTGCCTTCGTGCTCTTCAGTCGCGCGGGCTGATCTTAGCCAGGCGGGAAAGCCGCTGGGTGCGATACTGGCCAGAACCGGATCCTATAGTTCTCTCAGCGGCCCCCATATTGGCCGGATTGAGACGCGCGTTAGTGAGCGAGAAGTTGACTGCGAAAAGGATCATCCATTGCCTCACAGCATTTACCCACCCAAGAAGGCTCGTTATCCTGCGGTGCCTACAAAAAAAGGCCTCGATGACTTTTGAAACACTATCACAGGCGAGTCAGGTCAGCCCGCCAGCGCTCTATCGGCACTTGAAAAAACTCGGGGAACGCGGACTCGTTCAAGAGAGTGATGTGGGGTGGGCGCTTCGCTTGGATCACGAGCAGCTTGCCGACACGTTTCTTATGCTTATCGCCGTTTCGACAGAATAACAGTCCAAGGTTGAACGGGAGGACTCATGTCTGCGCACTCCACCATTCTCGCTCTCGATCAAGGCACGACCAGTTCGCGCGCATTCCTTTTCGACCATGATCTTCAGGCTCGCGCTACCTCGCAACAGGAGTTCTCGCAACTCTATCCGCGCCCCGGCTGGGTCGAACATGACCCAGAGGCAATCTGGCAGTCCCAGCGGTCCACCATGACTGATGTGCTGAAACGTGCCGGATGTGCGCCTGACGCCGTGGCAGCCATCGCAGTGGCTAATCAGCGCGAGACGGTCGTGGTCTGGAACCGCTTTACCGGCAGACCAATCTACAACGCGATCGTCTGGCAATGCCGCCGCACTGCCGAGTTTTGCGAAGAGCTGAAACGTCAAGGAGCAGAGCCGGTCGTCCGCGCGAAGACGGGACTTGTGCTGGATGCCTATTTTTCCGCAACGAAGATCAGGTGGATGCTCGATCATGTCGAAGGTGCGCGTGAGGCGGCACAAAGAGGGGAGCTGCTGTTCGGCACGATCGACACATGGCTGATCTGGAAGCTGTCGGGCGGCACCACGCATGTCACAGATGCCACGAACGCCTCGAGAACCATGCTCTTCAACATTCATTCGCTGAAATGGGACGACGAGTTGCTTGATCTGTTCGGTATCCCTCCTTCCATGCTGCCCACCGTCGCTCCATCTTCTGGGGTTGTCGCGACTTGCCGTCTGCCCGAGTTCGGCGGCTGCGATCTGCCCATCGCGGGAGTGGCCGGTGATCAGCAGGCCGCTCTCTTCGGGCAGGGCTGTTTCGCATCCGGGCAAGTGAAGGGCACCTATGGAACTGGCTGTTTCCTCCTGATGAACACGGGCACCGACCCGGTTTCTTCCCAAAACGGGCTGCTGACCACGCTCACGGCTCAGACCCGGCCGGGTGCGCCCTCCTATGCGCTAGAGGGAAGCGTGTTCATGGGTGGCGCGGTGATGCAGTGGCTCCGTGACGAACTTCAAATACTCTCCCGATCATCGGATGCAGGGAGTATCGCCGCGTCGGTTCCCGACACGGGCGGGGTCTACCTGGTGCCTGCGTTCGCCGGGTTGGGCGCGCCACATTGGGACATGTACGCGCGGGGTGCGCTGATGGGTATGACGCGGGGTACGGGCCGCCGTCAAATCATACGTGCGGCTGAAGAGGCGATCGCATACCAGTGTTGCGATGTCGTGGAGGCGATGCGGGCAGACTCGGGGCTTGCCGTGTCGCTGCTGCGCGTAGACGGGGGCGCATCGTCCGATAACTTCCTGATGCAGTTTCAGTCCGACGTTCTCGATTGCCGCATTGAGCGACCTGCCTGTATGGAGACCACGGCGTCCGGCGCTGCCGCCTTGGCTGCGCTGGCACTCGGTTGGCACACGCAGGAGAGCCTTGGCACCCGCCCGGCAGAGGCGCGGTTCACGCCGTCCATGCCTGCGGCGCAGCGCGAGCGACTGCTCTCCGGATGGCGCAGGGCCGTCTCGCGTGCCTCTGGCTGGGAGGACGCGGAAATCGCGAGCCGCTGAGGGCAGAACACAGTTGCGTGTCCTTTCCGATTCACCGGCGTTTTAAAATTTGGTATTCTCACGCTTATAAAAAGTGAAAGGGATTCTTATGTCGAGAACCATGTGGGCTGTGGGGGTGTGTCTGTCACTCGCGGGGGGAGCGTGGGCTGCGGAACCGGTGACGCGCGAGACGTTGGCGAAGCGCTGTCTCTTATACACATCTGACGCTGCCGACGAATAGAGAGGTG
>CAYSXF010000609.1:0-3795 GCA_964434815.1 uncultured Lentisphaeraceae bacterium | reverse complement strand
GCTCCTCCTGGTACTTCTGTTCGCGCAGGGGGTCGGCGTGGCGCAGCATGAGGGTGATGCCGAGGGCGACGACGTGGGGGCAGACTTGCCCGCTGTGCTGATTGGTGAAACAGGGGCAGCGGCTCTCGATGCGGTCAGGGTCGAGGACGCGCAGCTTGGTGTAGATCTCGGAGGCGGACTCGCGCGCGATGACGCCGCTGATCCAGTCGTCCTTCATGTCAGCTTTGAGCACGGCGCCGCGTCGGACGAGCTGTTCGGCTAGCACATAGACGGATTCGCCGCCCCATTTGACAAGCGACTTTTTGGTTATTTGCGAAGGGTTCATCGGCGCAGGCGCATCATCTGGCGGGCAGAGGCGCAGACGGCGACCCTGGCTGCGTTTTGACCGCGACTCCGGTTTCCGAAGGGAGGCTATGAGGCCGCGGCATCGGCATGACGGAGAGCATGCCCCAAGAGATGAGGGCCGTGAGCAGGCCGATGACCAGGCCGATTTTGAGCCACTCGAGGAAGGGGATGTACGCGTGGCCGCGTTTCTCGAGAAGGCCGAGGGCCACGATGTTGGCGGTGGAGCCCACGACGGTGATGTTGCCGCCGAAGCAGGCGCCGAAGAGCAACGCCCACCAGAGAATCGAATAGTCGGACGAGTGGGTGATCAGTGCCTGAATGACGGGCTTGAAGGCCGCCACGAAGACGATGTTGTCCACGAAAGCAGAGCCGATCGAGGTGACGCCGAGGACGAAGGGCACCAGGGCTTTCGGGTCGCCTGTGGTGAGGGCGGCGAGCCGGTCCGCGACGTTGCGCGTGATTCCCTGCTCCTGCAGGCCTCCGGCCACGGCGAAGAGCAGCATAAAGAAGAGGAGGGTCCACCATTCGACTTCGTGCTCGACGTAGTGGCGTGCGCGCTGCGGGCGGTAGATCATGAGAAGCCCGGCGATGATGAGCGGCGTGACGATGAGGAACGCGTTGGCGTTTTCGGCGCCGGTGAGTCCGAGGGCGTTCTCGACCTGATGGTGGAAGGCGATGAGCAGGACGGTGGCGAGCAGAACGCAGAGGCCGCGGCGGTGGGGAATGCGGACCAGGGGGCCGAGCCCTTGGCGCAGCTTGCGGTGCTCTTCCATCCGGAGCGTCATGTCGGCGATGCTCTTGCGGTACCAGAACAGCAGCACGCAAACGGTGCTGGCAAGCGCCGCGCCGGCGATCGGCATGGCGCCGATCAGAAATTGGCCGAAGGTGAACCCCGCCTTGTTGCCGATGAAGATGCCGACCGGGTTGCCCAGCATGGTCGCCGCCGAGCCGATGTTGGTGCAGAGCACGGCCATCAGAACGAACGGCGTGGCCCGGAGCTTGAGGGTGTCGCAGACCTGGAAGACCAGCGCCAGCATGACGACGATGGAGGAGACTTCGCCGATGAGGCTTGAAAGGAGGGCGGAGAGGCCGCAGAGTATGACGGTGAAGGTGGTGCCGTTCATCTGCTGCTTGTTGATGATGCACTGGATGATCCACGTGGGGACTCCGAGATCCTTGAGGGCGCCGACGATGATCATCATGCCGATCAGAAAGAGAATGATGTCCAGCTCGGTGGAGCGCAGCAGGCCCTGGAGCGTCATGGCGCGCGAGCCGATCAGCACGGCGACGCCGAGAAAAGCGACGGCCACGCGGTGGGTCCAGAAAAAGAGCGTGGTGGAGATCACGGCGACAAAGGTGCACACGGCGACGACCGAGAGCTGCGTCGGCGCGATGCCGATGCGCTGCGCACCCCAGCCCGCGAGGGCGGAGATGTACACCATGAAAAAGGCTTTGATGAGGGTCTTGAGGGGGGGGAACTGGACGACCGGTTCGCTGTACATAGGGTTACTCCCGGAAGATCTTGTTCAGGAAGATCGGCAGATCGATGATGCCCATCAGCTTCTTGCCGTTGAGGACAAAGCACTTCGACGCGTTGCGGCGCGTCATCTCGGCGGCGACGGAAACGGCCGGGGCTTCCATTTGTACGGAAGCGAATTCGCCGTGGAGGATTTCTGAAAGCCAGGTGTTCTGCTCATTGCGGAGGATGTTGGTGAACGGCTCGAAGTTGACGATCGGCGACAGGTCGCTCATCCACAGCAGGTATTCGGGCAGGCACACTTTGAGCAAGGTGCTTGCGCTGACGATACCGACCATGTCGCCGTCGCGGTCGACCACGGGAACCTCGCTGAGGCTCTGGCCGATAAAACAGTCGATGGCGGCTTTCAGGTTGTCGTTGTCGCGCAGCGCGATGAAGTCGTCGCGCATGATGTCTGCGGCGCAAACGTAGTCAGGCAGCTTCATGCCGCCGCGCTCGAAGAAGCGCATGACCTCCTCGGGGGTCGTCAGTTGCGAGACCGTCCGCGCGGCGTCGCGGTCGCGCAGAATGTTGGCCAAGGCGCGCAGGATCTGCAGGTAGAGGCCGGGCTGGTCGCGCGGGATGAGCACCAGCAGGATCAGGCGCACAGGCGGCTGGTTTTCGGCGAACGTGATTCCTCTGGCAGAAGTGGCGACTCCGACATAAGGGCGCTGGATCGACTCCAGCCGGGCATGCGGAATCGCGATGCCGTTCGACACGACCGTGTTATTTGTGTTCTCACGCTCGATGATGGCGTTGTAATAGGCGTCCACCTCGGTGAACCCGTGACCGTTGGAGAGGTGCGTCAGGAGCTGCCGAATGAGTTGGTTGCGGGAGACGCCCTCCTGATGGATCAGGATGTCATCCGCGCTGAAAAACGAGGTGAGCGAAAGGCCCGGTTTCGACTGAGGTGCGGTTTTTCGCATAAGGGTATTCCATCCCGTCTGTTTCCAGAGCGCCCAATGCGCCAAAGGCAACTGGGTGATCAGCAAGTTTTCGAAGCTAAAGTAGCACGTTTTTCAGGCTGGCACAACCACAAGCTCATTGGTCCGGCTTGCGCGGGCTGCGGGTGCGATGGTAAGATTAAGATATTAAACAGGCCGCGGCTTGACGGAGGGTGCGGATCTGTCGGGTGTTTGAAAAGGAGATGAGCAATGACACGTAGAGACTTTTTGGCGGGGACGGGAAGCGCCGCATTGCTGTGGGGGACGAGCCGGGCATGGGCGGGCGCGAACGATCGCGTGCGGGTCGCCGTGGTCGGGATTCACGGGCAGGGGCAGAGTCACATCGCGGAATACGGCGCGCTTCCGAACGTCGAGGTGGCTGCGCTCTGCGATGTGGACGAGAACCAGTTCGCGCCGGTGATCAAGAGACATTTCACCGACAAAGGACTGAAGACGCCCAAGACCTACACGGATATGCGCAAACTGTATGAGGACAAAACGATCGACGCGGTCTCCGTGGTGACGCCGAACCACTGGCATGCGCTCGCGTCGATCTGGGCTATCCAGGCCGGCAAACACGTGTCGGTGGAAAAGCCCTGCTGCCACAACATCTACGAGGGGCGCAAGCTGGTCGAAGCCGCCAAGAAGTACAAGGTGCTCGTGCAGGACGGCGCCGAGCAGCGCAGCAACCCGTGCGCGCAGACCATGGCGAAGTTTCTGAAGGACGGAGGTCTGGGCGAGGTGTACATGGCCAAGGGCATCTGCTACAAATGGCGCAACACCATCGGGCGCTACCCCGACGAGCCCGTGCCCAAAGGCGTGGACTACGACCTTTGGCTGGGGCCAGCCCAGAAGCGGCCGTTCAACAAGAACCGCTTCCACTACAACTGGCACTGGAACTGGGAGTACGGTAACGGCGATATGGGCAACCAGGGCGTCCACGAGCTGTCTCTTATACACATCTCCGAGCCCACGAGACAGGCAGAAATC
>CAYSXF010000608.1:0-3796 GCA_964434815.1 uncultured Lentisphaeraceae bacterium | reverse complement strand
CCGGTCGTCCATGTTCCCTGCGTCAGCCTCGATGAAGTTCCGAACGCCATCCGCCAGATCGGCGCTCTCACAGGCCACAGCAACGAGGCAAGCCGAGTTGCCTCCGCACTATGCGAGGGCATCGGTGCGGCCCGTGCGGACGCAACCGCGCAAACGAGCCATCCCCGCGTGCTCTTGCTCTTCGCCGCCGACACGCCCATCACCGCCGGACGTCACGCGTTTATCTCGGAATTGCTGGGGCTTGCGGGCGGCCTCAACATCGGCAACGGCTCGGACACCGACTACTACCATTTCTCTTTAGAGTGGCTCTTAACACAAGACCCCGATATCATTCTATGCCTTTTCGCAACTCCGGTTCGCGACCCCGTCACGCTGTTCGAAAGCCAGACAGGCTGGAGCGCCTTAAGCGCTGTCCGGCAACGGCGCGTTTACACCGTGCCCGACCTCGACACCGTCAGCCGCCCGGGCCCGCGCCTGCTAGATGGGCTCTCGCAGTTGAAACAGCTTCTTGCCTTCGATTCCCGTCGATTCGATTCGATTCCCGTCGACTCGGGTCGTCCCCAACCGAATTGACGCATCATGCTCACACCCCGCCAAATCCTTTTCTGGCTCATCCCGATCCCGTTCCTGCTGGCGTTCTGCCTGCTGGCGGGCTCGTCGGGTTTCGGCCTTCCGGATACAAGCACGCCGACCGGCCATGCGCTGCTGGAGCTACGGCTCGGACGCCTCATCACCGGGTTCGTTGTCGGCGCAGCCCTCTCCTGTTCCGGCTGTGCTCTGCAGGCCGTCCTGCGCAACGCACTCGCTGAACCTTATGTGCTCGGCGTCAGCAGCGGCGGTTCCCTCGGTGCGGCGCTCGTAATCGCTACAGGGCTCTCCGCTCTCACGCCTCTCGCATTACCAACAGGCGCCTTCCTGGGCGCCGCTGCCACGCTTCTCTTGGTCTGCATGATCGCGAACCGCACCATCGGTTACACGCCCAACACACTCATTCTCACCGGCGTGGTGGCGGGTTCCATGCTCTCCAGCTTGCTCATGCTTCTGCTTTCCTTCGCCAAAACGCGGGCCGTGCACAGCATCACCTGGTGGCTGCTGGGCAGCCTCCAAACTACCTCGTGGCCGCTCATCGCCGGCGTCTCACTGCTGATCGCCCTATCCATCGGCGCGCTCTGTGTCGAGGCGCGGACCCTCAACGCGCTGCTGCTCGGCCACGAAACCGCGCACAACCTCGGCGTCCGCACGCGGTTCGCCGTGCCGTGTATCCTCGCCGCCGCTACGCTAGCCGCAGCCGCCGCCGTGGCCGTCTCCGGCATCATCGGCTTTGTCGGGCTGATCGTGCCGCACGCCCTGCGCCGCCTCACAGGCGCGAACCACCGCACGCTGCTGCCTTGCGCGGCCCTCTTCGGTGGCACCTTCCTCGTGCTGTGCGATACGCTCGCGCGCACGCTTTTTGCGCCGCACGAAATCCCGGTCGGCGTAGTCACCTCGCTCTCCGGCGGACCATTCTTCCTTTACCTGCTCACCCGCAAAGGCAACCTCCCGCTCACATGATCACCCTCTCCCATATCACGGCCGCTTACCGCGACCAGACCGTCCTCCACGACCTTTCGCTGCACGTATCGCGCGGCGAACTGGTCGCGCTCGTGGGGCCGAACGGCGCGGGCAAGTCGTCACTGCTGCGGGTGATCACGGGGCTCCTGCCCGCGCAGGGCACGGTGCAGGTGGCAGGCACGGACATCGCGCAGCTCTGTCCGCGCGCACGCGCCAGGCTACTCTCCGTTGTGCCACAAGAGATCGCACGCGATATTCCTTACAGCGCGCACGACTTCGTCTTACTCGGGCGCACGGCTTCGCTGCCGCGCTTCGGCGGTCCGGCCGCGCAGGATTTCGAAGCCGTTCAGGAAGCCATGACTCTGACCGAGACGTGGGGCCTGCGGCAGCGTCCCTTACCCGAGATGAGCGGCGGCGAGCGGCAGCGCCTCGCACTCGCCATGGCGCTTGCGGCGCGTCCGGAAATCATCCTGTTGGACGAGCCGACGTCACATCTGGATCTTCGTCACCGCGCGGAGATGATGCGCCTGCTGACGCGCCTCAACCGCGAGCACCAAGTCACGGTCCTGATGGTCGTCCATGACCTCACGCTCGCGAGCCAGTTCTTTCCGCGCCTCGTGCTGTTGAGCGAAGGCCGCAAGCTCGCTGACGGCACGCCCGCCGAGGTGCTGAAGCCGGATGTGTTGGAGGCCGCCTACGCCTGCCCCGTCAGCGTCTTCCCGCTGCCCGAAGCCTCAGCCATCTGCGTTCTGCCGCGCCTGTGACCCTTCACTCCAAATCCTTGCTCTTCCCCGGACGCGCGACCACGTCACGCCCCAACTTCTCGCACAGCGCGTCCACGGTTCGGCACAGGCGCTCCCGCTTCTCGCGGGCCGCAGGCGCGTTGTCGAATAGCATCAACTGCTCGCCCCGCCTCTCGCTGAACCCGCTCACACCGAAACCCACCAGCCGCACCGGCTGTATCAGCTTCTCGGCGTCGAACAGGCGCAGCGCCAGCGCGCGCAGCGAGAAATCGTCGCACACCGCCGTATCGAAAGGCGCCTGCCGCGTGATCGTGCGGAAATCGGCCCACCTCAGTTTCAGGCGTCCAACCGTCGCGAAGTGGCCATGGGCCCGAACGCGGCGCCCCACCTCATCGGCCAGCCCCTTAAGCACTTCGCGCACCGCATCGCGGTCGTTGCAGTCGTTGAGAAAGGTGTGCTCGCGCGACAGGCTTTTCTCTTCGCTGACGGTCTCCACGCCTCGCGCATCCTCGCCGAACGACAGCGCGCGCAGATGCGCCGCAAGGCTTTCGCCGACTACGCGCGCCAGATAGTCCGGATCAGCGTTTTGAATGTCCGCAACCGTGCGGAATCCCGCGCGCTCCAGCGCCTCTTCCGTCACCTTGCCCACGCCCCACAGCGCGCCGATCTTGTGCGCAGCCAGAAAACGCAGAATATTCTCTCGCCCCTCCGGCACGACACAGAGGCCGTCCGGCTTCGCTTTTTCGCTGGCCAGTTTCGCCAGAAATTTGTTTTGCGCAACGCCGATCGACGCGGTCAGCCTGACCTCCGCTCGGATCGCCGCCCGGATTTTCTCGGCGATGGTGCGGCCGTCGCCGAAGAGTGTCCGCGCGCCCGTCACATCTACGAACGCCTCGTCGATCGAGATCGGCTCAATCAGCGGAGAAAACCGCTCGAAGATGGCGAAGACCTGGCGCGACGCTTCGTCGTACCGCTCCATGTTGGGCGCCACAAAGATTCCTTGCGGACAGCGGCGGTAGGCCTCGCGCGACGGCATGGCCGAATGCACGCCGAACACGCGCGCCTCGTATGAGCAGGTGGAGACCACCCCGCGCTGATCCGGCGGAGCGCCGACAATCACCGGCTTGCCGCGCAACTCCGGATGGTCGCGCTGCTCGACCGCCGCGAAAAAGGCGTCCATATCGATATGTAAGACGCATCGCTGCATAGTCCACCAAAAAACAAGCTGCGCCCAGGTATTCCCAGACGCAGCCCGTTGACATCTGGCGTGCCTGTTTACGCGTTCAGCAGGTCGTTGACCTTGGCCATCACCTCGAAAGCGTCGGCCACGTAAACCACATCGGCCTTGCCCTGCGCCCAGCCGCAGTTGGCGTCGAGGTTAATCGCGCGGCGCTCGTTGATGAAGCGCCAGCCCACCGCATGCGGCTCCTCGCCGTGACAGCAGGTGGCCAAACCTTTTTGGAGCCGTGGTGTGGAACCGGTCTGGCCGACCTGGTTCAGGT
>CAYSXF010000607.1:0-3819 GCA_964434815.1 uncultured Lentisphaeraceae bacterium | reverse complement strand
TGTCTGCTGGGGCGGGTTCAAGCCAACGATCAAGCGCGAAGCCAGCCGACTCTTCTTCAAGGTGCGGCTTTGGGATCAAAACGACCTGATCGACCAGATTCTTATGAACTACGACAAGCTCGACGAAGAGATTCGTGCAGAGTTGCCATTCAAACGCGTCTGGACTGTTGCCGCGAGTGAAGACGAAGGAATCGAGTAGTGGCGAGCTTTCCGCTTGTGCGGGCCGAGCAAACGCGGAATGATTGAGTATCCAAGCAGCAGAAAGATCTTCTTTACCTTAAAGGTATTCTGACACCATGGCTCTCAAAAAATCACAACTGTACACGTCGCTTTGGCAAAGCTGCGACGAACTGCGCGGCGGGATGGATGCCAGTCAGTACAAGGATTATGTCCTGTTCATGCTGTTCATCAAGTACATCTCGGACAAGTACGCCGATTCCGACGATTTTGCGCCTCCAGTGACGATCCCCCAAGGCGCGAGTTTCAAGGACATGCTTCAGCTCAGGGGCAAGAGTGAAATCGGGGACAAGATCAACACCCAGATCATCCAGCCGCTTATCGACCACAATTCACGGCTGGCACGCGCCGATTTTCCGAACTTCAACGATCCGGAAAAACTGGGTGAAGGCGCTGCTTTGATTCAGCGGCTTACGAATCTGATCAATATTTTCAACCGGCCGGAGCTTGACTTCTCTAAGAACCGTGCCGACCATGACGATATCCTCGGCGACGCCTACGAGTATCTGATGCGACACTTCGCCACGGAAAGCGGCAAGAGCAAAGGACAGTTTTACACGCCGGCCGAGGTCAGCCGCATCATCGCAAAGGTCATCGGCATCTCGCCTAGTAACACGGTCGCGGCCACGACGGCCTATGATCCCACCTGCGGTTCCGGCTCGCTGCTGCTGAAGGTCGCAGCCGAGGCAGGCAAGCACATCACGCTCGAGGGGCAGGAAAAGGACGTGAGCACCTCCGGTCTTGCCCGCATGAACATGATCCTGCACGACTTCCCGACGGCCAGCATCCTCAGCGGAAACACGCTGGCTTCGCCGAAGTTCAAGGACGGCGAGCAGCTTCGGACTTACGATTTCGTCGTTGCCAATCCCCCGTTTTCGGATAAGACTTGGACAACGGGCCTCACGCCCAGCAAGGACCCCTACCAGCGGTTTGCCTGGGGCGTGCCGCCGGGCAAGCAAGGCGATTACGCCTACCTGCTGCATATCATCCGTTCCATGAAGAGCGCGGGCAAGGCCGCCTGTATCCTGCCGCACGGGGTGCTGTTCCGGGGCAACGCGGAGGCCGTCATCCGCAAGAAGTTAGTCAGATCCGGTTATCTCAAGGGTATCATCGGCCTGCCCGCAAATCTCTTTTACGGGACGGGAATCCCGGCCTGCATCATCGTTCTCGACAAAGAAAACGCCAAAGCCCGCAAGGGCGTCTTCATAATCGACGCTTCCAAAGGTTTCATCAAGGACGGCAACAAGAACCGCCTGCGCGAGCAGGATATCCACCGTATCGTCGACACCTTCCGAAAGCAGATCGACGCGCCGCGCTATGCCCGCATGGTGTCCGTTGAGGAGGTCACCGGCCCCAAGAACGACTTCAATCTGAACCTGCCCCGGTACATCGACAGCACGGATCCCGAGGATATTCAAGATATCGACGGCCATCTGCGCGGCGGCATTCCCGACCGCGACATCGACGCCCTGATTGCCTACTGGCAGGTGCTGCCAAGCGTCCGCAAGGTTCTCTTCAAGGGCGCGGGTCGCCCCGGTTATTGCCAGCTCCGTCTGCCGATCACTCAGGTCAAGGCATCCATCTTCGGCCACGAGGAGTTCGACACCTTCAAGGGGACCGTCACCGCTATCTTCGACAAGTGGCAAACCAGAAACATCCCGCGTCTGAAGGGCTTTGACACGGATGGCAAGCCAAAGGAACTCATTGCCACCATCGCCGAGGATCTGTTGATCGCCTTCCGAGCTGCGCCACTCCTCGATGCCTACGACGTCTATCAGCACCTGATGGACTTCTGGGCGGAAACCATGCAGGACGACTGCTATCTGATCGCCGCCGACGGCTGGGTGGCTGAAACACGCCGCGTGCTGGAAGAGGTCAAGGCCGGAAAGAAGAAGGGCGAGATGAAGGACAAGGGCTGGACCTGCGACCTGATTCCCAAGCACTACATTGTCGCCCGCTACTTCGCCAAGGAGCAGGCCGCGCTCGACGCGCTACAGGCCCGGCTCGACGCCGCGAGCGCCCAGCTCACCGAACTGGCCGAGGAACACGGCGGCGAGGAAGGCGTACTCAAGGACGTTTCCTCAAGGGCCGACGCTCTGGGTGCCTACACCCAGGCTCTCGTCGCCCTCTGGAACGACGAAGACACAGCGGCCTGCGGCACGTACAGCGCCCTGATGATTGAGGCCGAGGAACACGCCTCCGAGTTTCGATCACTCACCGACCACCACCACATCTCCGTTCTGAAGGACAGCAAGGGAAAGCTGACACTCAAGACCGTCAAGGACCGCCTGGCGGCGACCGGCGACAAGGTGGAGCAGAAGACCCTGCGCAAATATATCGAAGCGGACCAGCAGCAGAAGGCCAAGACGAAGGAAGCGGCCGAGCTGCTGGCCGAGGTCGAAACCGCCTACCGCAAGCGGCTGAAGTCCGATCCGCTGCCAGAAGAACTGACGGACCTGCAGGCGACCGTGAGCTTTCTCGACCTGCTTGACGAACAAAGCGCCCTGCGGGCCGAGTTCCGGGAGGCCGACGCGGCGCTCGACCAACTCGCTTACGACAAGTATCCCACACTCAACGTCAAGGAGATCAAGACGCTGGTGGTGGATGACAAGTGGCTGCCCGCCCTGTCGGCAAGCGTGCAGGGCGAACTGGAGCGTGTCTCGCAGACGCTCACCGGACGTATCCGTCAACTCGCCGAGCGATACGCCACGCCATTGCCGCAAATCACCGCCCGCGTGGTCGAATTGTCGGCGCGCGTCGATGAGCACTTGGAGAAGATGGGGGCGAAATGGCTCTGAAGGCTGGATATAGGCAGACCGAAATTGGTCCCCTGCCCGATGACTGGTCCGTTGAACCACTCGCCAAGAACGGCGAGGTGCTCATCGGTTTAACATATTCGCCTTCGGATGTGCGACCGTACGGCACTTTGGTCCTGCGCTCTTCAAACATCCAGAACGACGCGTTGGCATTCGAAGACAACGTCTTTGTCGACATGGAGATTCCCGAGCGGATCATGGTTCGATCTGGTGACGTACTGATCTGTGTCCGGAATGGCAGTCGCAACCTGATCGGCAAGACAGCACTACTGGATGAGCGTACGGCAGGAATGACTTTCGGTGCGTTTATGGCCGTGTTCCGGAGCAACCACGGCCAATATATCAACCATCTGTTCCGGTCGCACATCATTAAACGCCAGATCGACGAGCATCTGGGCGCGACCATCAATCAGATCACGAACAAGAGTCTCAAGTCATTTCAGATACCGGTTCCTCCTACGGGTGACGAGATTGAGGCAATTGACACAGCCTTGAGTGACGTGGATGCGTTGTTGGAAGGGCTAGACCGGCTGATCGCCAAGAAGCGCGACCTCAAGCAGGCCGCCATGCAGCAACTCCTCACCGGCAAGCGCCGCCTGCCGGGGTTTGAGATTAAGCCTGGCTACAAACAGACTGCGGTAGGCGTGATCCCCGAGGACTGGGGGTCCGAGGTCGTCGAGAATTTCTGTTCTATAACCACCGGGGGCAGAAACACGCAAGACCGCATTGAAGATGGGTTGTATCCCTTTTTCGTTCGTTCACAGAC
>CAYSXF010000606.1:0-3819 GCA_964434815.1 uncultured Lentisphaeraceae bacterium | reverse complement strand
TTTGAGCCATCAGCACGAGATCGAGCCGGGCGTCTACAACCAGTCGGAGCAACCCGCCGTCGAGATGACGGAGGCCAGAGGCCACGCGGTTCGCGCCACGTACTTCTACACGGCGATGGCGGATGTTGCGCGGCTCACCGGAGACAGCGCCTATCTGGGTGCGGCCGACAAGATCTGGGCCAACGCGGTCAACCGGAAGCACTACCTCACGGGCGGCGTGGGCGCTTCGCATGCTGGCGAAGCGTTCGGCGGCGACTTCGAGCTTCCCAACAACGCCTACTGCGAGTCGTGCGCGGGCTGCGGGCTGAGTTTCTGGGCCGAGCAGATGCACCGGTTGCACACGGACTCGCATTACGTGGACGTGCAGGAGCGCGCGCTCTTCAACAACGTCTTGGGTGCGGTCGAACTGAGCGGTATGAACTTCTATTACCAGAATCCGCTGGTCTCCAACCAGGCCCGCTACCCGTGGCACGGGTGCCCGTGCTGCGTCGGCAACATCCCCCGCACGCTGATCGCGATCAAAGACTTGATGTACTCCGTGAACAGACAGCGGGATACGCTCTACGTCAATCACTTCGTCGATAGTGAGGGCACGATTGCCGGGGTCGCGGGCACAGCGCTGCGCATCCGGCAGGAGACGCGGTATCCGTGGGAGGGCGCGGTCAAGATCACCGTGCATCCGTCTGCGCCTGCAACCTTTACTCTGGCGATGCGCGTCCCTGACCGCACCGAGAGCGAACTCTACACCGCTACGCCGGAGCGCAAGGACACCTTCAGCGTCACGGTCAACGGCCAGGCGCATCCGGTCACGGTTCAGAAAGGGTATGCGCTCCTGAAAAGGACATGGCAGGAAGGGGATCGGGTGGACTTCTCGCTGCCGATGGAGGTGCAGCGGGTGAGGTGCGACGAGCGGGTGGCCGCCAACCGCGGCCGTGTGGCGGTGCAACGCGGCCCGCTGGTGTACAACTTCGAGAGCGTGGATCATGCGAAGCCAATTAAGCAGGCTGTGCTGAAGCCGGAAGTTGAGCTGAAGCCGGTCTGGAAGGGCGACCTGCTGGGCGGAGTAACGGTGCTCGAGGGCGGCGGGTTTACGGCTGTACCCAACTATGCCCGGCTCAATCGGGGCGGGGCTTCTCAGGTCTGGATGCTTGAGGATCTTGAGAAAGCGGGCCATAACACGCTGGCTGGAAATGCGACGCTCACCGTCTCGTACTGTCGCGACGGAATGGATCCCTCCGCCGCCAACGACTCGGAGGTGCCCAAGAGCGAGAAGGATCACGCCGTTCCGAATTTCGACTTCTGGCCGCACAAGGGAACGGCGGAGTGGCTGCAGTACGACTTCGCAAAACCGGTGTTCGTGAAGGCCTGTACGGTTTCGTGGTTCGACGACACCGGGCGCGGCGAGTGCCGGGTGCCCGCCTCCTGGCGGCTCGTATACCGTACCGCCGACGGCAAATGGGAGCCCGTCGCCGGAGTGAAGGAGTATCCGGTCGCCAAGGGCGTTCCGGTCGAGGTAGCCTTCACGCCGGTCACGACTTCAGCGTTGCGTCTGGAAGTGCAGCTTCCGCCGAAGTTTTCGGCCGGCGTTTACGAGTGGGCGGTGACAGAGACCGCCGAAAGCGGCGCAGCCGTCAAGCCTGCCGCTGCGCGCGTCGCGCCGGCTGGGCCGCTGCCCGGCCTTCGGAAACTGATGGATACGCCGCTCCGAGATCCGTCGGTCTGCGTCGGCCCGGATGGCACGTATTACCTGACCGGGACGAGCGAGCCCTTTTGGGGCTTCAACAACGAAAACGGAATTCGGGTCTGGAAGTCCAAAGACATGACCAAGTGGGAGCCCTTGGGAACCGTCTGGCGTTATGGCGAGAGCCCTTGGCACAAAAAGTATCTTGAAGCCAAGAAGCCCTTGTGGGCGCCGGAAATCCATTTCCTGAAAGGAACGTTCTTGCTGACCTATAGCATGCCGGGCTGGGACGGCACCGGAAAAACCTCGGGGAGCGGCTTGCTGAAGAGCGCCAGCGGCAAGGCGGAAGGCCCCTATGTCGATATGCAGCCAGCAGAACGCCTGGGCGATGAGATTGACGCCACGCTGTTCCAGGAGGACAACGGCGACGTCTATTTCGCCTGGCACAGCGGCAAGATCGCGAAGCTCAAGCCGGATCTGTCCGGGCTGGCCGAGCCGTATCACTGGCTGAAGGCCGGATCCAGCGACACCAATAGAAATCATCACTCCGGACTGTGCGCCGGGATCTTCGGCAAGAACTCGTTCGATCATGTGGGCTATGAGGGCATGTTCCTGTTCAAACGCGAAGGCCGGTATTATTTGTGCTGCTCGGAGCAGATGGAGGGCCGCTACAGTTGTATGGTGGCGACCTCCACGAATCTGCTCGGGCCGTACTCAGAGCGGTACGAGGCGATCCGGCATGGCGGCCATAACACCTTCTTCTCCGATCCAAAGGGACAGATGTGGTCGACGTTCTTTGGCCCGCCCTACTCGGAGCGGGCCGCGGTTCTGCCGGTGCATTTCGACGATGCTGGGCGGCTGTTGCCGGGAAATTAGTGTGTTGCAAAAAGTGCAATCAAGTTTGCATGAAGTACAATTGCGGATCAGGACGATTCGCAATACACTAAAAGCGTATTTTGG
Organism: uncultured Lentisphaeraceae bacterium; assembly: GCA_964434815.1. Lineage (GTDB taxonomy): Bacteria > Verrucomicrobiota > Kiritimatiellia > RFP12 > UBA1067 > CAYSXF01. The sequence continues at coordinate 1,178 of CAYSXF010000606.1, read as the reverse complement.
TAAACGTTCATCGAACGTAACATTCAACAGAACAAGGAGTATCGCATGATTACGTCACGAGGGGTGCTGGTTTTTCGGCTGCAATCTGCAGCCGCGATGCTTGTGGCCGCTTGGGCCATGCAGGGACAAGCTGCAATCACGGTTGTTTGGAACAGTCCGGCCGGGTCGTTCACCAACAGCGCTAACTGGACTCCAGCCAGCGTGCCAACGGTCGGCGACACCGCAAATATCACCAATGCGGGTGTCGCCAGTTTCGACGGCGGCACGGTGACCAACTTGGCGGCGCTCAACCTCGGCGCGGGCTCGGCCACCGCGTTCGGCACGCTTGCCATGAGCACGGGCGCGCTCTCGTCCACCACGCTGACGGTCGGCAATAATGGCGGGGTTGGCGCACTCAACATGTCGGGCGGAACCATTGACGTGAACGGGGTCGCGGGCGCGTTCTCGGTGGCGCCGGCGGCCGGTTCGACCGGCACGGTGACCATGACTGGCGGCACGCTGACCACGGCCAACGAACTTTGGATCGGGCCGACGGCGGGCGGGCACGCGTTTTTTTACCTGAACGGCGGCACGGTGGTCTGCAAGAACTGGGGCGTGGTCGGCCGCGGCAGCACCGACGCTTGGCTTTACCTGAACGGCGGCACATGGAGCAACACGGTGTTGAATAATTTCACCATCGGCTCCGGAGGGTCGGGGGTGCTGAACATGTCGGGTGGCACGCTCTACTCGCAGAACGGCATTTACGTGGGTGAACTAGTTCCTGGCTCCTTGCTGATGACCAACGGCACGGTAGCGGCGAGCTGGCTGCAGGTCGGGCGTCAGGGCGTGGCAACGGGACTGTTGAGCGTCGCTAACGGTTCGTTGTGGCTGAATGCGCTGAGCGTTGGAACCGCTCCGGCGACGCTCCGCTTCTCCGGCGGTGCGCTTGGGGCGCTGAACGGCAACGCCACTTGGTCGGCACCCGTGACGCTGACGAACGACATCGGTGCGGGAACGGTGACTCTCTACACCGGCGACCAGAACGGTGCGGCCCGGGTCAACACGGATTCGGGTATGCTGTCCGGCAACGGTGCTCTGGTCGTCACCAACGCTCCAGGTCAGTCCAGCTCAGGCACGCTAGTGCTGAGCGCGAACAACACCTTCACGGGCGGCACGGCGCTGCAAGGCAACAACACCTG
>CAYSXF010000605.1:0-3830 GCA_964434815.1 uncultured Lentisphaeraceae bacterium | reverse complement strand
GCGCGTGGAAAGGCTGCGAAACCAGTAGTAGACTAAAGCAATGCCGAGCGTGAAGAGGACGGCGAACCACTGCCAGAAGCTGGTGATCACCATCGGATGGCCCGTGAACAGAGGCTTTTCCGTCTCGGCTTCTTTCGCTTCCGCCAAAGCCGCTAGGTCGGTGTTGCAGAACCGGCACTTGATCGCCACCGCCTTAATGGTCTCGCCGCAAACCGGACAGACTTTTGTTTCGTCGCTCATAGGCTCACTCTTTATTCACGTTCGTGTCGCCGCACACACGGCTCAGAACGCGCTTTTCACAACTCCGCCGTCGACGCGCAACGCCGCACCCGTCGTGGCGGACGCCAGCGGGCTTGCGATGTAGGTCACCAGCGACGCAACCTCCTCGGGCGCCGCGAAGCGCTTGATGAGCGACGTGGGTCGAACCTTTTCAAAGAACTCCTTCTCGAACTCGCCAAACGTCTGTCCTGACGCCTTGGCAAGCGCGCCGACAAAGTCAACGACGCCGCGGGATTTCGTGGGGCCGGGAAGAATGCTGTTCACCGTGATGCCGGTGCCTGCGACCGCCTCGGCCAAACCGCGCGCCACCGCGAGTTGCGCGGTTTTGGTTGTTCCGTAATGAATCATTTCGGCAGGGATCTGAACGCCGCTCTCACTGGAGATGAAAATGATGCGGCCCCAGTTTGCGCGCCTCATTGCAGGCAGGCACAGACGGGCTAAGCGCACACCGCTCAGAACGTTCACCTCGAAAAAGCGTAACCAGTCTGCATCCGGAATCTCCTCGAACGCTTTGGGTTCGAAGATGCCGAGATTGTTCACAAGGATTTCGATATTCGGAAAGCGCCGGACAACTTCCTCTGCAAAGGCAGACGTGCTGAGATCGCCAGCAAAACCGTCAACTTGGCCTCCCGTCGCGGACTTCATCTTTGCCACAGCCTCATTGACCGATGCTTCGGAACGGCCATTGACCACCACCCGTGCGCCTTCGCCCGCGAGGGCCGAGGCGATGGCGTAGCCGATTCCCGCCGTGCTCCCGCTGACCAGCGCAAGCCTATCTTTAAGTTTTAAGTCCATGGTTTTGACCTTCCTGTTTCAGATGGGAGACATAATCGGTCAGACCCTGCGTCACGGCCGCCTTTTTCGTTCGATGCCCCCCCATTTCACGGCTTGCTTGATCAGTCGGTCATCGAGCTCAAGATTCGTGCCCATAACGTAGCCTCCAACCATAGTTTCACACATCGTCTCGCATAGCGTCAACCCTCTTTCGTCCACTTGCGAACCGCGGGTGTGTGTCAGAAAAGTGACAGATTAGGGGAAAAGATAAGAGTGAAAGATGAGGGGGTGCCTTGCCCTTAATCGATCTCCCTTATCATTCGCCCTAATCTCTCCTGTCTCCACGATCAACCCCGTTCTGCCTTACAGGGTCTGTATCGTCCCCAAGCGTCTCCCGCGCCTGAATGCGCCCGTCTGCATCCATGACGAACGGATCAACGCAGAGTCTGCCGCGCGCACGGCTGTCCTTCTCCCAGCGGTACGAGAACCACTTGTTGCCGTCAGGTCCGTCGAAAACCGCCAGATGCCCGCCGAAGAAGACCTGGCCGCGCGGATCCTTGCGCCACGGCCCGCTCATGCTGTCCGCATAGGCCACGCTGGTGCGGTAGCCGAGAAACGCGGGGTTCCTCTCGTCTCTGAACGTTTCGGCGAAAAACAGGCAGTAGGTCTTGCCGATCTTCTCCAGCCAAGGGCCTTCGAGATAATCCGGCGAGGCTGCCAACCCGATATCCGCATTCGAACACGCGACGACCTTCTGTTCCTTGCCGACCAACTCTGCCTTGCCTTGCGCCAAGCCGCTCAGGTCAATCTTTTGCAAGTAAACGTCGCCCTTGGGCTTGACGGCGTAGACCTGTCCGTCGCTGTCGCCGAAGAGCGTCATGTCGCAGGTGCCGCCCTTGACCCACGTGATGTGCTCGTAAGGACCGGTCACCGAATCAGACACGCCGATAAAACAGTGTCCCGCAGAGCCCCACGACCCGGCCGGATTGTATTCCTTCTTCAGCCAGTTATCGGCCGTGAAGATGAGGTAAAACTTGCCGTTGATCTTGTGGATCTCAGGCGCCCAGAAGCGGTTCTTATAGGGACAGTCTTCAGCAAGATTGGCGGCTTTCACCAGCCAGTTCGTAAAGGCCCACGTCTTCAGGTCTTTCGAAGCGTACAGCGCAACGCCCGGCGAGCCGCCCTGATCGGGTTCGCCCAACCGCTTTTCCTCACGGTTGCGGAACGGCCACATCGTGAAGGTTAAATAGTATGTGTCGCCCTCGCGGATGACGCACGGGTCGCGCACCTCGCTGCGCGGCGCGGTCTGTCCCTCCGTGTATTGGAACGACAGCGGATTGGCAACGGCGGGCAGGCGGGGCTCCGAGGCCACCGCCCCCGCAACCAATCCCATGAGCAGAAGAAGCAGAGGAGAAGTCTTCATACAATGATTCGACTATTTTACCAGAAGTTTGGGCGTGTTGGCCCGGATGGCCTCGGCGACCTTTGCTGCGTCCACTTTAGACACGGCGCGGTCATAGCTGATGAGCCCGTCGCATTCCGTTTCAACATCCACAAGCTGACAGTAGAAAAGGCCGCTCAGACCCGTTTGCGATGTGTTGCGCAGAAAACCGCCGAAAAAATCGCCGACCTGTTTGGTCAGCCATGCGCTGGCCTCGGGCGTGATGTCGGGGAGCACGGCGGTGTCCCTGTTCTTATTGTAGAAGGCCAGGAAATCCATCGATTTGCCCGTTTTCGGATCGTAGCTGCCGTAGCTCCAGGCGTGCGGCCATTGATGACCGGCACATCCGAGCGACGGCGTCCCCGCCTCGCTGACGATGCCGACGGCATGCGGGTCTTTGTAGGACAAGCCGCCATGACCGTCGCGCACGTCCCCGCCGCCGTGCCACGGGAAACCGCTGGACTCGTTGACCAGACGCGATGGATCCAGCCGCCGCGTCCAAGCCGTGTTGCGCGAAGTGTCGAACCCGCCAAAGGCTTCGTTGAACAGGTCCCAGCAGACGATCGACGGATGATTGATCTTTTCCTCAATGACGTGCGTGACCTCCGACCGCCATTGGTCGGCTGCTTCGGGGGAACGGGGCTGGTCGGTCCACGGGTTACCGCAATTACAGGTCGGCATGTCCTGAAACACCATCAAGCCGAGCCGGTCGGCCCAGTAGTACCAGCGTTGAGGTTCGACCTTCACATGCTTGCGCACCGTGTTCGACCCCAGCTTTTTGGCGTATTCGATGTCGAACCTCAAAGCCTCGTCGGTCGGCGCGAGATAAACGCCGTCCGGCCAATACCCCTGATCCAACGCGCCCGGCATCAGGACGGGTTGCCCGTTCAGCAGCATCCGCGCGTGGCCTTGGGCATCATGGCCGATTCGGACGCTTCTCATGCCGAAATAGCCGGTGACGCGATCGAGCGTTTTGCCCTCGCCGTCCTTGAGCTGAACGGCTAGGCCGTAGAGAAAAGGCGAGTCGGGAGACCATGTTTTCACATTCGGGATCGGGATCTCGAGTTCCGCTGAAACCCAGGTCGATTTAGCTTTGAAAAACGCTACCGAATTATCCTGAATCTGCGGCGTGATTTCATCGCCGATCTCTCCGGAAACATCCGCCACCGTTTTTTCCCGTCCATGGCAACGGCCTCGACTTTCAGCGGATGCGGAACAGTCCGGGCGCTGACGGTGAGTTTAAGGACGCCTTTCTCCAGATCGGGAACAGCCACGAGGAAATCGACATGCGATTCCGGCACGGGTTCCAGCCACACCGTCTGCCAGATGCCCGAAC
>CAYSXF010000604.1:0-3834 GCA_964434815.1 uncultured Lentisphaeraceae bacterium | reverse complement strand
CACGACGCTGCGGACCAACGCGGTGACGCCGCACCATCTGCTGAGCGACATTCTCGCCCAGGTCCGCGCCAACGACCTGAATGAAGTGCGGCGGCTGTGCGACCGGCGTCCGTGCCCGCTGTCGGCGGTCGTGCTGGCGGCGCTGGACTGCCTGCGCAATGTGCCTTCGTGCGACGTGACGCTGTTGCGCAGCGCGACGGAGGCGGAGGGGTCGCGACAGGCGGACGCGATTCAGGGACAGACCGAGTTCCTGCTGGACGTGTCCACCATCTCGCCGCTGCTGGGGCTGCTTGGGACCGTGCTGGGCATGCTCAGGGCGTTCGGCTCGCTGGCGACCGATGTCGCGAGCGCCAAGCCGGTGGTGCTGGCTGCGGGCGTGTCGCAGGGGCTTGTGACGACGGTCTTCGGACTGATCGTTGCGATTCCCTGCATGGGGTTCTACGCGTGGTTCCGGCGGCGTGCGAGCCGTCAGATTTCGAACTTGGAAGCGGCCTCTTCGGAGGTGATGACAGCGATCATCGGAATGGGCAATAAGCCGTCTTTCTTTGATAGGAACGACAAGGTATGAACTTCAGAAAAACGACCAGGAGCGCGCTCCCGACCTTTCAGATGACGTCCATGATGGACATCATTTTCCTGATCCTTTTCTTTTTCATCACGACGTCGGTCTATTCGCAGTGGGAGAACGAGGTCACCATCAGCCTGCCGACGGCGCAGAGCGGCAAGGTTCCGAGCCGGCTGCCGGGTGAGATCATCATCAATGTCGCAAAGGACGGACGGGTCTCGGTGAATCAGCAGGACCTGACGCTCGATGCGCTGAAGACGCGTCTGGACCGTCTGGCACGCTACTTCCCGGGGCAGCCGGTGGTGCTGCGGGCGGACAAGGAGACGCGCTACGAGAGTCTGATGAAGGTGATCGACACCTGCCGCAAGGCGGACATCTGGAATTTCTCGATGGCCACGAACGAGGAGAAGACGGGTGTCGCCACGGAGAACAAATGAGGTTACGTGCATACGGTTTGTTCGCGGGACTGTGGTTCGCCGGGCTGGCGGTTGCAGGCGCTGATCCGCTGGAGGTGAAGGACCGGCAGCAGCTCGCGGACGGTCTGTTCAGGCGCAGCCTTTTCGAGCTGGCGGCGCGTGAATACGCGGCGCTAGCGGAGGCTCCTGACGTGGCCGGGCTGGACAATGTGCTCTTCCGTCTGGGGGAGTGCTACCGCCGCATGAAGAAGGCGGCAGAGGCCGAGTCCGCATACAAGCGTCTGACGGAGCAGTTCCCGAAGAGTCCGAACGTGCCGCGCGCGCAGCTGCAGCGGGCGCTGATCCTGATGGAAGCGGGCGGAGGGTCGCTCGAGGCGGCCGTCGCGGCGTTCAGCAAGCTGGCGGTCCCGGAGGTTCCGCCGGAAGTGCGCGCGGCGGCGCTGTATCACTGGGGCGAGACGCTGGAGCAGATGAAGCGCCCGGCGGAGGCGCTCGCGCGCTACGAGCAGTTGGGCAAAGAGTTTGCCGAGACCGACTACGGGATGTACTCGGGGCTGAGGACGGCGTGGATCCTGACGCAGTCGGGGAAGCCGGAGGATCGCCGCCGCGCGATGGGGCTGTACCTCGATCTCGCTCACAAGGCCAAAGACGCGAAGGTGGCTGAGGAGGCCTGCTACTTTGCGGCTCAGGTGGCGCTGGTCGACGCGCATTACGAGGAGAGCGCAAACCTGTATCAGATGCTGCGGTCCAAGTATCCGAATTCGCCGCGCGTGGTCGATAGCGCGCTGTCGGCGGGCTGGGCGAATTTCTATGCGGGGCGCTACAAAGAGGGCGTGGACGTCCTCGATCTGATCATCGGCAACGCGAAGCACCCGTCGCGCGAAGAGGTGCTGTACGTCAAAGCGAACTGTCTGCGCATGCTCGAGCAGCGGGCCGCAGCGGTGGCCTTGTACGACCAGCAGCTCGCGGCCTTCCCGGACGGGCGCCTGGCGAAGCTGGCGCAGTATGAGAAGCTCACCGCGCTCTACGGCGACGGCAAGTACGAGGAGGTCCTGAAGGTGTCTGCGCTGTTCCAGCAGCCGCCCGAGGACATGGTCGACAACGTGTTCTGGATGAACGCGGAGGCCGCGGTCGCGCTGCAGCGTCCGGAGGTCGCCGTCCAGAACTGCCGCCTGCTGGTGGACAAGTGTCCGAAGAGCCCGTTCGTGAAGGACGCGCTGTACCGCTTGGGGTGGCTGCTGCAAAAGCAGGAGGCGTGGGAGTCCGCCTCATCGTGGTTCCTGCAGGTCGCACAGCGGTTTCCGGACGACCCCATGGCTGCCAAAGCGCTGTATGCGTCGGGCGTGTGCTTGGCTCGGCTCGGGCAGAGCGAGTCGGCGCTTCGCGACTGGACCGCGCTGCTGACCAAATATCCGGCCAGCGATGCGGTGCCGGAGACGCTCTACCAGAAAGCGATGGAGGAGATCCGCACCAAGAACCTCCGCGCGGCGGGAGGCACGTTGGACGAGCGCCTGCGGCGCTTCCCGGAAGACGCGCGCAAGGCGGAAGTGCTCTATTGGCGCGCGTCGATCTTCCGGCAGTTGAAGGATTTCGGAGAGGCTGAGCGGCTGTTCCGCGCCTGTCTTGCGGCGGCGCCCTCGAAGGAGTTCGAGCGCGAGGCGATGCTGGAGATGGGGATGATCCTCCAGCAGGTCGGGCGCAAGGGCGAGGCGGCCGCACTGTTTCAGAAACTGGTCGACGCGCCGATCGCCGAGAAGCTGGGCGCAGACCGGCTGGCTTGGCTGGCGGAGTTCCAGCTGGAGCAAAAGCAGCTCGACGCGGCGGCGCAGGCCGCGAACGTGCTGATCGCGCTCAAGGTCGACAAAGGCTGGACGCAGACGGCGTGGACGCTGCTGGGCCGCGTCTTCCGCGCCAAGGCCGAGCGCGACCCGGCGGTCCATGCGTTCACCGAGGCGTTGGCTACGGGCGCCACGACGGCGTACGGGGCAGAGGCGGCGCTGCGGCTCGGAGAGCTGCTCAGCGAATCCGGCAAGTACGACGAGGCTTTCAAGCAGTTGAACGACGCGGCCACGCGTGCGGCTTCGCCCGAACTGCTGGGGCTTCGCGCCCGCGCCTATGAGGGGCTGGCGCGCAACGCGGAACTCAAGGGCGACAACGAAGGCGCTCTGCGCTATTACATGAGCGTGGGAATCCTGTTCGACGACGCGTCGCTGGTGCCGGAAGCCTTGCACAAGGCCGCGTTGCTGCTCGACAAGCTGGGCCGCGTCGACGAGGCCCGCGCGATGCGCGACGAGCTGCGTGCCCGCTATCCGGATTCGCCGCTCGCGAAACAGGGACAAGCCGTGACGGGAGCGTCGGAGAGGAAGAGCAAGCCATGATACCGTACGGTTTCGAACAGCATCCTCGGCAGAACGACCGCCACTTGATCTTGGCCTGCGTCGCGGTCTTGCTTTCAGTGATCGTCCATCTGATCCTCATGTACGTGTTTGCGGATTGGAGCTTCGCAGGGGCTTCGGGGCAGGGCGATGAAAAGCGGCGGGAGTTGTTGGCGCAGGAGCGGGTGCCGCCGATGCGCGTGGAGACGATGCGCGCCGATCCGATGCGCATCGCGGAGAAAGTTGCGGGCGAGCGCGACACGCCGAGCCGCGGGCCGATCGAGGTGGCGGATGAGGTGGAAAAGCTGAGCCAGAGTGCGAGCCCGGCGCTCACCGCTCCGCCGCCGATCCCGCGCGAGGCGCTGGCGCCCGGCGTGCCCAAGCTGAAGGAGTCGGCGGTTGTCCAAGTGGACGCCACGCCGTGGATGCCGCGCCAAGAGATCGCGCAGATCTTTGACCGGACGGTGCAGGACGAGGT
>CAYSXF010000603.1:0-3839 GCA_964434815.1 uncultured Lentisphaeraceae bacterium | reverse complement strand
TACACCTCTCTATTCGTCGGCAGCGTCAGATGTGTATAAGAGACAGGCGAGGTTGGTGGTCAAGGTGCCGAGCGCCGCGCCGTCCCAGCTCTTGAGTTCGACCGAGAGCGGTCCAGCGTGCGGTGTCGCGTCGAGGTTGCGCAACTCGCCATTGATGGCGGTGGGCCGTGCGTCTGAAGGCAGCAGGCGCGTGCGCAAGGCGAGGCTCTTGGCGTGTGCGATGCGCGTGTTGGCTTCAAGGGAGACGAGCCTGATATTGAAGGTATTCGACTTCGCGGAACCCTTGCGAATGTTCAGAAAAGAAAGGCGTAGCGGATAGATCGGCTTGCCGTCATTGGCGCCGCCATGCCAGTGCCAGCCCTCGGCGGGCGGTGCGGGGATTGCGAAGGTCTGGCAGATTTTCTGCCCCGCCTTGAGAGGCGGGCGGAGCGTGCCCACGGTGCGCATGAAGCACATGAAGTGCGAACCGATGCCGATCTCGAGCTCCGCGCCTGCGGCCTCGGCGTCCGCCTCGACCGTGAGCAGCAGTTCCTCGGGCGTACCGAGGATCGCTAGCGAGTGGCCGACTGAGATGTGGTCGGTCTTGGAGAAGTCGGCGCAGATTAAGCCTTTGTTCAACGCGCCACCTGGGTGACTGGAGAAACGGTTGTGCTCAAAGGCGTTGACGTCGCCGCTCTCGAAGTCGGTCACCGTGTAGCGCGTGCAGAGACGGGGTGTGCGGTTGGACAAACGGGCTTGTTTCGTATCTGTGTAGGGCTCGAGCGTGATGCCCTTGAGCAGCAGTTCGCCGACGGGAGCGGGCTGGCGCGCGTTCTCAAGGAGGATCGCGAAGCCTTTGATGGGCTGCTGCAAGACGCCGTCATCCGGGCCGCCCCAACTGCCGGTCCAGTTGGCCATGTCGAAGCGGAACGTGGCCCAGCCCGCGACGGCGTGGTTGACGGTTTTCTGGAAGCACTGGCCCTTGGCGTCGCGCACGCGGATGGTCAGCATGTAGCCTGCGGGCTTGTCGGCCTGGAAGGTGACGGTCTTGACGTCTTGGGCCGGTTCGAGGTCGAAGGCCGTCTCGACGTAGTTGCCGCCGCCCGTGAAGTCGAAGCGCGTGTGGACGACATGCGCGTCATCGACCGTGGCCGAGCCCTTTGCGCCTGGAAACTCGCGTCCCTCCCAGAAACGCGGCGGATGCGCGGCAATGAAATTTGCGGCGGTATCAGCGCGAAGTGTCGTTGCGATAAGCAGCGCGAGTACGAATAGACGCGAACTCGATGGCATATCCGGTTCCCTTTGTGAGGCGTCTGTTAAAAACAAATGCCGCATATTGCCGATACGGCAAACGTCCATGCTGTCAGCTTGCGGCGCGGTCGCGGCTCCAGCGGCGCTCGGGACGGGGCTCTTTGTAGATCTCTTTCTTCGCCATGAACTTCATGCTGTTGCGGCCGAGCAGGGCTTCGGCGTCAGCGATGAACTCGGGCGAGGGGTCGATGGTGAGCGTGCGGCTGGGCTGGATCAGAACCTTTTTTTTGTCCGGGTACATGAGGCAGATGAGCAGGGGAACGGTGCCGGGGTACTTGTCCACCAACTGACGCAGGCCGTCGATCCGCTTGAGTGCGAGACCGTCCTCGACCTTGATGGCGGCGACGACCTTCTCGCCGAAGTGGCGCGGGGCGTCCATGAGCGGGTACACTTCGCGGGCGATGATCTTGGGCTGGTCGTCGCGCTTGGAGAGCGTGCCGCAGATGAGCACGGGCTGGTCGGGAATGCACGCGCCTTCGAACTTCTTGAACGCCTCGGAGAAGACGAGCACTTCGATGTTCGAGTCGCCGTCGTCGAGCACGAGGACCGCCCATGGCTCTTTGCTCTGCTTGCTGATGCGGCGCGTGACCGAGGCCGCCATGCCGGCCACGCGGATGTCCTTGTTGTCGGGCGCCTCGGCGACTTTCGCAAGCGAAAAGGTCTGGATATCCTTGATAATGCGGCGGTAGCGGTTGAGCGGATGGCCGGTCATGTAGATGCCGAGTAAGTCGCGCTCAGCGGTGAGGTTCTCTTTCTCAAGCCACTTGGGGCAGTCCGGCAATTGGTTGGGGTCAGCCGAGCCCGCGTCGGACGCTCCGAGCATGTCGAACAGGTTGCTTTGTCCACTGGCTTTCTCTCGCAGCTTTTCGGCGGCGCGAGAGAGGGCGAAGTCGATGTTGTTGAAGAGGCGCGCGCGGTGCATGCCGAAGCAGTCCATCGCGCCGCACTTGATGAGCGCTTCGAGCACGCGCTTGTTCACGGCGGCGGGATCGACGCGCTCACTGAAATTGGCGAGGCTGATGAACGGGCCGTGCTCTTTGCGCTCTTTCATGATGGCTTCGGCCGCGCCCTCGCCCACGCTCTTGATGCCTGCGAGGCCGTAGCGGACGTTGCCCTCTTCGGGTGCGAAGCGGTCGATGCTGCGGTTGACGTCGGGCGGCAGGACCTTGAGCCCCATCTCTTCGGCCTCGGCCACAAAGCCAGGCAGCTTGTCGAAGTTGCCGATTTCCGAGGAAATTTGTGCGCACATGAATTCGGACGGGTAGTGGGCCTTCATGTAGGCGGTCTGGTAAGTGACGATCCCGTAAGCGGCGGCGTGGGCTTTGTTGAAACCGTACCCGGCGAACTTCTCGATGTTGTCGAAGATCTGACCGGCCTGGTCGGCGGGAATGTTGTTCGTCTTCTTGCAGCCCTCAATGAACCCAGCGCGCTCCTTGACCATCACCTCGAGCTTCTTCTTTCCCATGGCTCGGCGCAGCATGTCGGCCTTGCCGAGCGAGTAGCCTGCCAGGGCCTGGGCGGCGCGCTGCACCTGCTCCTGGTAAACCATGATGCCGTAGGTCTCTTTGAGGATCGGCTCTAGCTTCGGGTGATCGTAGACGATTTTTTCCTGGCCCTTTTTGCGCTTCACGAACGAGGGGATCATGTCCATGGGGCCGGGGCGGTAGAGGGCCAAGATAGCGATGATTTCCTCGATGCAGGTGGGCTGGAGGTCGGCCAAAATGCGGCGCATGCCGCCGGATTCGAGCTGGAACACGCCCACCGTGTCCGCACGCTGGAAGAGCGCGAATGTTTTCGCGTCGTCCAGCGGCAACTTCACGAGATCCACATCCTTGTTGTGGACCAGCTTGACCAGGTCGACCGCCTCCTGCAAGACGGTGAGGGTCTTAAGCCCGAGGAAGTCCATCTTCAGCAGGCCGACTTCCTCGATCGGCTCCTTGGCGTACTGGGTGACCGGCGAGCCGTCCTTGTCGCGGGCGAGCGGAACGAGGTCGATCAGCGGCTTGTCGCCGATCACCACGCCGGCCGCATGGACGCCGGTGTTGCGGTAAAGGCCCTCAAGCACCTCGGCGAACTGCATGATGCGGCGCAGGTCGGGATCGACATTGCAGGCCGCGGCGAACTGCGGGTTCTCGGTCTTGGCCTTGGAAAGCGTGATCTTCGGATCCTCTGGGATCATCTTGGTGTACTCGTTCGACTGGCTGAGCGGGATTTCGAGCACGCGGGCGATGTCGCGGATCACGGTCTTGGCGCCGAGCCCGCCGAAGGTGACGATCTGCGCGACGCGCTCTTTGCCGTACTTCTGCTTCACGTACTCGATGGTGCGCTCGCGGCGGGCCTGGCAGAAGTCGATATCGAAGTCCGGCGGCGAGACGCGGTCGGGATTGAGGAAGCGTTCAAAAATCAGGTTATAGAGCAGCGGGTCGAGCGCGGTGATGCCCAGTGCATAGGCCAGCATACTGCCGGCACCCGAACCGCGGCCGAGATCGGAAGAGCGTCGTGTAGGGAAAGAGTGTTCAGAGGCGCGTAACGTGCAATTCGCTGTGTCG
>CAYSXF010000602.1:0-3841 GCA_964434815.1 uncultured Lentisphaeraceae bacterium | reverse complement strand
TAGGTGCCCCTCCGAGTCTAGCCGCGCCGTCAACTGGCGGCGGGCGCTTCGTCCTTCTTGCCCTTTGTCAATTCGCGCAGACGAATGATCCAGATACACACCTCGTACAAAATGCACATCGGAACCGCCATGACGATCTGCGAGACGGGGTCGGGCGGCGTCAGCACCATCGCGATGATGAAAATGATGACGATCGCGTGCCGGCGCTTCTCGCGCAGCACCTTCGACGGGATCAGGCCGATCCACCCCAGCACCAGGAGCAGCAGCGGCAACTGGAAGGCCAGGCCGAAGGCGATGATCGTCATAATCACGATCTCGACATGCTTGTCGAGCGTCAGGATCTCGACCTTGATGCCCATCCATGCGTTGAGCTTCTGCAGAACCTGGAAGCAGATGTTCAGCGTCGCCGCATAGGCCATCCAGACGCCGCCGCCGAAAAGGACGGTGGAGGCAGCCAGACACGTGACGATGATCGTCCGCTCGCTGCGTTTGAGGCCAGGGAAGACGAAGCGCAGAATGAAGAAAAGCAGGGCCGGCAGGCTGAGCGCCGTGCCGCCCCACATCATGATTTTGATCAGAATGTCGAAGCCCGCTGTCCACGTCAGCCCCTGAACCATGCTCTTCGACTGCTGCGCAGGCGCGATGAGCCAGCGCGTGATCGTCGGCGCGAACGGCACGATCACCGCCACGCTGATCATCCAGGATATCGCGCACTTGATCACGCAGTCTCGCAGATCGATCAGATGCTCCATGAAGGGCCGCGGCGGATCATTGTAGTCGTCCGCCTGCCGATTCAGATGCAAACGCCTCAGCTTCATGCCTTCTCCTCCGCAGGCTTACCCTTGGCGGAGTCGGCCGCCGGCGGAGCCGCGTGCGTCACAGCTGTCTCTCCGCTTCCAGGAGGAGGCTGACCGGCTGCGGCGCCCGCGTCATGCTGCGGCGGGACATCTGTCGCGTGATGCTCCTGTGACGCATCGGAAGCCCAGTTCTCGACGTGGCCCTCGTTGCCCGGATAGTCGGCCATATTCGGGTACGCCTGGTCATACGATCCGGAGGTCTCCGAATGGTGAGCGGCGTCCGGGTTGGGCACTCCGTCCACATCCGTTTTCGGCGCGGCAGACGAAGGAGCAGAAGGAGTGTGCGTCTCCTGATCCATGCTCATCAACTGGTCTTTAAACTCGTCGGCCGCGCGACGGAACATCTCCATCGTACGGCCGATCTTACGGACAACTTCGGGCAGTTTCTTAGGACCGACCACGATCAGGATAACCACAAAAAGGACGATCCATTCGCCTGCACCCGCATTATCGGTCAGGAACGCCAAGCTAGGAAAATAAGACATACCCGGAAGCTCCCGACCCCGTAACCTTACTTCTGGAACAGCGCGAATTCGCAACGGCGGTTCAGGCGCCACACCTCTTCGCCCGTTCCGGCGACGGCAGGCTTCTCTTCTCCGTAGCTGCGGGTCTGAATACGGTCGGCGGCGATGCCCAGCTTGACCAGATATTCGCGAACGGCCAGCGCCCGGTTCTCACCCAGCGACATGTTGTACTCGTTGCTTCCGCGCTCGTCGCAGTTGCCTTCGACCACCAGCACGTGTGCGGGGTTCTGCTGAAGGTGATGCGCGACCTGCTCGATCTTCGCGGTCTCGGACGGCGGGAGCACGTAGCTGTCGAACGCGAAGTACACCGGCGCGAGCTTCACGCCCTGCACGGCCTGCATCGTGTCTTCGAAACGCGCGCCGCTGACCACGTTGCCATTCGCATCAGTCACTTTCGAAATGTCCGTGTTCTCCAGCATCGTCGGATCATTGAGACCCGCACCAGCCAGAGTTGAAACATCCTTCTGCCACGGCCAGCGCCAGCCGCCTGCCTTGGTGCGGCAACCGGTATCCATAAACACGAGCGCGCCCATCAGCGCGATGTTGACGACGACGACGGAACGAATATGCATGAGTGAACTCCTATGAACCTTTTAACGATCGGACCAATCTGGTGACATCCAGTTACCGGGAATGTTGATTAAACGTACCGCAGGATCCCCCAGAGTGTCAAGAATGTAGAGCGCTGAACCGATGGAGCATACCACATGACGCCCGTCCGGCGCCCAAGACGGATGCTCGCACTCGCCCCTTTGAGCCAAAATTTCGCATGTGGCCTCGCCTGCCCGAGGGTCAAGCACCGCGATCTGATACCCTCCGCCGCGCTTGGTCGCGTAAACGATCTTCCCCTTTGCGCTCCAGTCGGGGTTGACGTTCTCCGCGCCCTTGTACGTCAGCCGGCGGGACTGGCGGCTCGCCACGTCCACAATATAGAGCTGCGGCGCTTTGGAGACGTCGCTCACGTACACGATGCTCCGCCCGTCCGGCGACCAGCAGGGACTCGCCTCCGCACCGTGCGGGGTCTCCGTCAGGCGCCTCAACTGCCCCGATCCCAGCTCCAGCGTGTACAGTTCGGGGTTGCCCTGATAAGACAAGATTAGGGCCGCCCGAGCGCCGTCGGGAGAGATCGCCGCGCCCGTGTTCAGCCCCTTGAAAGAGGCCAGCGCCTTGCGTTCCGCCCCCCCCGCCACGATGCGGTAGAGAGCCGGATACCCCTTCAGGAAGCTCGTGTAGTAGACGTCCCGCCCGTTCGGCGCCCAGCGGGGCCCGACCGCCGCGACGTTGTCGTGCGTGAGCTGCATCACGCTCTGCCCGTCCGCGTCGCACATATACAAATCAGCGTTGTTCCGGCCGCGGCGGTTCACGAACACGATGTGCGTCTGCGCGATGCCCTTCTCGCCCGCAATCAAACGCACCATCTCGTCCGCCAACTGGTGCGCCTGCCGCCGCACTTCCGTCTGCCCCATGGAAACCTTGGCCCAGTTGAAGGCCTTGCCCGGCCATCCCACCCGGCAACTGCTCTGGATGCCGCCGCCAGCCTCCGCCACGGTGCCGTTGACACTCACCGCGCCGCCAGCCGTTGTGACGACCTTGAACCAGCCGGAAATCTCCAGATCCCGCATCAGCGTACGGACGAAAAGCTGTCCGTTCGGCCCGCCGGCTTTCAGACCGGCCAGCGACACGGTGTCCTTCTCGGCGCCTTTTTTGACGACGGAAATCAAAGGGGGCTGCGCTGAGGCCTGCGCCTCGACAACCGTTCCAGCCCCAGCGGCCAGCACAAACAACGAAAGAAAGAAATACTTCTGCATACTCGCTCCAAAATTGAACTATGAATTATACGCCCATCTGATCCCATTCCGCAAGCGCAGACATCCGCGATTTTGCCGCTGCCCCGAAATCAGAGCGGCAGCCTGTATGCGCCGAGCCATGGCGGGAACTCCCCATGCTGCCGACAGCGCTTTGCCGTTTCCGCCATACCGGATCATGTGCTATACTGAGCGCGTATTCTGACCAACGGGGACAAGAACCGCCATGACACTGCTCGAAGAGATACGCGACCTGCAAAAAAAACGGAACGCCGTCATCCTGGCCCACAACTACCAGCCTGCCGAGGTTCAAGACCTCGCCGACTTCACCGGCGACTCGCTTGAGCTTGCGCGCAAAGCCACCGACATCCAGGCTGACGTGATCGTCTTCTGCGGGGTTTTTTTCATGGCGGAGACGGCTGCTATCCTCAACCCGGGCAAGACCGTGCTGCTTCCAGCCGCCGATGCGGGCTGCCCCATGGCCGACATGATCACCGGCGACCAGTTGCGCGACCTTAAGGCGAAACACCCCGGCGCCAAAGTGCTCTGCTACGTCAACAGCACGGCGGAAATCAAAGCCGAAAGCGACTGCTGCGTCACCTCGTCCAACGCCGTCGCCGTCGCCAAGACCTTTCCGCCCGGCCAGGAGATCATC
>CAYSXF010000601.1:0-3845 GCA_964434815.1 uncultured Lentisphaeraceae bacterium | reverse complement strand
CGCCCAAATAGACGCACTCGCCCAAGGTCTTCCAAAGCACGCGCAGCGGCTCCTGTGCTGCGGTCACAACGTCCATGCGTCCCACTGGCATCGACGCATAGCGAAACGGCACCAGCGTGACAGCGTATTTGGGGCCTTCGCCTGTTTCCGTCACCCAGCCCTTGGCCACCAGCGTCTTCAGGCAACGGAAAACCATATGCTTATTCGCACCGGTCCGGACTGCCAGTTCCGCCACGCCCAAACCGTCAGCCGACTCGCACAGCGCCGTCAGCACATCGATCCCGGCCCTGAGTCCGGGCACATCGTAGGCCGTTTCATTTTTAATCATGTAACGATGTTACACTAATACATCAGCGTCCGTCAACTGGCCATTTTTTGGCGTTCGACCCCGTTATAAGAAATGCTGACGTTCACTAAGTGACGCCTATCGGCAGGTGCCGAGCGCCAGCAGCCCGTAGAAGGTGTGCTCCGCGTCGCCGCGCAGGGCTGTAGGCGAGGCCCCGAACAGTCCGTCCTCAAGCCAGCATGATTCGGTGAAAGCGAGATCCGCACGCGTGGCATGCGGATCTCGGGCGATATTCCCGTGCCACAGCGCGAACCTCGCCACAGCCGTGGCGAGCAAGTCAGGAGGCGCACCCACGGACGATGCGAAACCGCCGCTGACCTGCCTCCTGCCCTCCAGCTCGGACGTTTTGCTTGCGTCACTTTCGCCAGCCAGCGTAGCCAGAACACGCCCCGCCGCGAGTTGCGGCGTGGGCAAACGTTCCCAATCCCGCTGGGCAACCCGCCGCTGCGCGCAGCGAGCCGCCCAGCGCGGCACGCCGTGCGGCAGCAGTGCGTCGGCTTGCAGCGCCAGCAAAAATGAGCCGTACATAGCTCGCATTTCACCCCGGAGCAAAGCGTCCGCGACCGTCATCCACCCAGCGGCCCGCGAGCGCCGGCCTTCGCACACCAGCAGAATTTCCGCACACCGAGTGTCGATGCCGCCCGCCGCACACAGAGTTGCAGCCGCGTACGTGCACAGCCGCTCGCGTTCAAACGTCACACCGAGCGCCCTCAGCGCAAGCCACGTGAAGAATGAGTAGTACATGTCCGAACGGCCGTCCAAACCCGCGAACCCGCCGTTCGGACACTGCAGCGTATGCAGCGCCGTCGCCAGCGTCTCACGCGCCTCGTCCGTCAGCCCCTCTGCGCCGCATGCCGCAGTGGCCTCCAGTGTCTGGATCAGGTTCGACATCATTGAACACGTTCAAGTCACATGTTTCGTGGTCTCTTAGAACAGCACAGCCTCTCCCGGAAACCGGAAGAGGCCGCGTTTCTGACCGAGTCGCTGGAGCCGACTTATTTGAACAGCTTCTTCAGGCTCTTAGCCGCGTCCTTTGCGGCGCCTCCGACCGCATCCGAACCGCCCCCGGACATGCCTTTCAGCGCATCCGTCACGCCTTTGGCGGCATCGCCGGAGCCCTTGAGAGCGCCTTTCAGCGCGTCGCCCGACTGCGAGGCCAAGGCCGTCACCGCCTGACTCAGACTGTTGACGATCTCGTTCATTACCTGCGTGACCGCCTCGACCGGCGTGGTGCCGCCCGACGCCTTGCCGATGTCCTTGACCGTCACCGGCGGCAGCGGAATGGTGATCGGCTTGCCGAACGTCCAAGCCGTCGTGCAGGAGACTTTCGCGCCGTTCAGCGTGAAGTCCTCAATCACCACTTTTTTGCCGGCTTTCTTCTCATCAGGCTTAGCGGTCTTCTCGGCGCTCTCGGATTTCTTGGCGTGAGCCAGGATCGCGTCGAAGTTAGAGATACCGTCCTTGCTCTCGAAAGAAATCGCAGGTTTATCGATCTGGATCTTCTTCACCACCATGGTGTCGCCCAGCAGCGAACGGATGTTCAGACCCACATCCACCTTGTCCACCGCGAACGCCGGTTTGTCCGAGTACCCGCTGGGGTTGCCGACGCTGAGCTGGGAGATCGTCATGCTGCCAGACAGCGGACTCAGCGTGACGCTGCCCACCGAGACTGGCACACCCAACACCATCGGCCCGCCCACGGACGCGGCCTTCTTGACAGCGGGGCTGATCCAGAAGGGCAACGTAAGAACAATGGCCAGCAGCAGGACGACCAGGGTGACCACGATACCGACGAACATTTTCAACAGCTTTTTCATGACGATCTCCTTCTTTTCTTTGAAGACGGGGCAGCCACAGAGGGCTGCCCCCTACTCGTTACACGGTGTACGTCGAAGCGGCGGTGTTGCCTCCACTCTCCGTCCAGATGTGGTGATAGAACTCACCGCGAGGCTTGTCCACGCGCTCAAAGGTGTGCGCGCCGAAGTAGTCGCGCTGTGCCTGCAAGAGGTTGGCCGGCAGACGGGCGCTGCGGTATGAGTCGTAGTAGTTGAGTGCCGTGCTCATGGCAGGCACCGGAATGCCCAGATCCACAGCCGTCTTGATGACCTGGCGCCACGCGTTCTGCGCCTTGGCGATCACCTTCTTGAAGTACGCGTCGAGCAGCAAGTTAGCCAGATCGGGGTTGGCGTCGAACGCCTCCTTGATCTTGCCGAGGAAACGGGCGCGGATGATGCAGCCCTGACGCCACACCAGCGCGATCTCGCCGTAGTGCAGGTCCCACTTGTATTCCTTGGCCGCCGCGCGCAGCAACTGATAGCCCTGCGCGTACGAGCAGATTTTCGAAGCGTAGACCGCCTGCTCGAGCTGCTTGACGAAAAGCTTCTTGTCGAGGTCAGTCACAGCCGCAGGCCCCTTCAGCACCTTGGAAGCCGCGACGCGCTCCTCCTTGATCGCCGAGAGACAGCGCGCGAACACCGCCTCCGCAATCTGCGGGATGGCCACGCCCAGATCCAAGCCGGCCTGCGACGTCCACTTGCCCGTGCCCTTCTGCCCGGCCGTGTCGAGGATGATGTCCACGATCGGTTTGCCCGTCTCGTCGTCGTACTGCGAAAGGATGTCCGCCGAAATCTCGATCAGATAGCTGTCGAGATCGCCCGCATTCCACTTGGCGAAAACCTTCTGCATCTCTTTGGCCGACATGCCCAGACCGCGCGACATCAGGTCGTAGGCCTCGCAGATCAGCTGCATGTCGCCGTACTCGATGCCGTTGTGCACCATCTTGACGAAGTGTCCGGCGCCGTCGTTGCCCATCCAGGCGCAGCAGGGCGAGCCGTCGTCGACCTTGGCCGCGATGGCCTGGAGGATGTCCTTCACGAACGGCCACGCCGCGGGGTCGCCGCCGGGCATGATCGCCGGGCCCTTGAGCGCGCCCTCCTCGCCGCCGGAGACGCCGGTCCCGATGAAGCGCAGCCCCTTCTCGGCCAGCTTCTTGGTGCGGCGGATGGTGTCGGGGAAGTAGCTGTTGCCGCCGTCGATCAGGATGTCGCCGGGCGAGAGGTGGGGGATGATGGCATCCATGGTCTCGTCCACGGCCTTGCCCGCCTTGACCATCATCATGATGCGCCGGGGCGCCTTGAGGCTGGCGACCAGTTCCTGGACCGTGTGGCAGGCGATGAACTTCTTCCCCTTGCCGCGGCCGTTCAGCACAAAGGCGTCCACCTTCTCGACCGTGCGGTTGTAGCACGCCACGGTGAACCCCTTGCTCTCCATGTTCAGCACCAGGTTCTCGCCCATCACGGCCAGACCCACCAAGCCAATGTCAGCCTTCAGATCGCTCATCTCAGTCTTCACTCCTTAACACAGGTTGAATGCGGGGAATGGCCCAAGATACCGCCCCACGGAGACGCCGTCAACCACACGCCGCGGGAGTTGCGCGTGAATGGAAGAGACTGGACACCGAGATCGCAGCGAAGGCCGAGAACACGGAGGGTTAGATCGG
>CAYSXF010000600.1:0-3849 GCA_964434815.1 uncultured Lentisphaeraceae bacterium | reverse complement strand
CCACAAAAAATACGGGGTTCCTGCGGCGATCAACGCGGGCGACTACCTGATCGGCGAGGGCTACCGGCTGCTGGCGGCATCTGATTTTCCCGGGGACGTGCGCGCGGGCATGGTGCTGGCCGCGGCGCGCGGCCATCGCGAGCTGTGTTTGGGACAGGGAGAGGAGCTGGCCTTCTGCCGCCGCCCGGCACCGGTGACCGAGGCTACGGTCTTGCGCATTTATGAGCAGAAGACGGCGGCGGCTTTCGAAGTTTCCGTGCTCGTGGGCGCGGTCGCCGCTGGGGTTGACACCGTGACGTGTGCGCTCCTCTCCGCTTTCAGCCGGGCGGTGGGCACGGCCTATCAGATCCAGGACGACATGGAGGACTTCCGCTCGGTGCGCGGGCGTGCGGCAGATATGCTGGCCATGCGGCCGACCCTCTTCCTGGCCGTGGCCTGCATGAGCGAGCATGCGGCTGTGCGCGACGCCTTAGGCGCGGTGTGGCAGGGCGACGCGGAAGGGCGTCAGCGGCTGATCGGCGCCATCGAGGAGGCGGGCCTGCACACGCGCGTGGAACTCCTGTATGCGCACTATCGGCACGAGACCGAGCGCGTGCTTTCGGGCATCCAGCACTCGGGGCTGAAGCGGCTGCTGCGGCGGATCATGATGAAGATGCTGAAGTGAGCGGGACGGGAGTCACTGGTCATTAGTCGGTGGTCAGTAGGGACGGGGGACTGGAGTCATTGGTCAATAGTCACTCGTCATTGGGTAGCGGCTGGAGATTGGATAATCGGGTTCATGATGCGTCGGACGATTCCACATTTTGTAACTTTGCTGGCTGCGCTCGGCGCGGCGTGGGTGATGCATGCCTGGCTGGAGCGCGACACAGGGCCGGTGACGCTGCGGCAGGCGACGGCGTCTGGTTCGCTGGCTGAGGCTGTTGCGGCAACGTCGGCGCGCGAGGCCGACCTGACCGGCTGTTTCAAATCCCATCCGGACGTGCCGCGCGGAAACGCAGCGGGCGTGTGGCCGGGCTTCCGCGGGCCTTTGCGCGACAACGTTGCGCGGGAGGCCGGCGTACTGGCGACCTCTTGGCCCGCGGGCGGGCCGCGCGTGCTCTGGAGCGTGAAGCTGGGCGAGGGCCACGCGATGCCTGCGCTTGCCGGCGGATGCCTCTATCTGCTGGATTACGACGAGGCGCGCGGCGGCGACTCGCTGCGCTGCCTGAATGCGGACACGGGGCAAGAGCGGTGGGAGCATCTCTACGCGGTGAAGACCAAGCGCAACCACGGCATCTCGCGCACGGTGCCGGCGACCGACGGTGACGCCGTGGTGTCGGTCGGGCCTCAGTGCCACGTGCTGTGCCTGTCGGTCAAGGACGGCAAATACCGCTGGGGTTTCAGCCTGACGCAGCGCTATGGCACGCAGGTGCCGCTCTGGTACACGGGGCAGTGTCCGCTGCTGGAGAACGGCGTGGCGGTGCTCGCTCCGGCGGGAACCAACGTGCTGCTGTGCGGTGTCGATGTGAAAAGCGGCGCGACGGTTTTTGAGACGCCGAACCCCGGCGGGCTCGCGATGTCGCACTCGTCGGTGATGACGCTGACGGCCGCAGGCGTGCGGCAGTACCTTTACGCCGCGCTGGGCGGGATCGTCGGCGTGGCTGCGGACGGCGCCGAGCGCGGCAAGCTGCTGTGGCGGACCGGCGCGTTCCAGCCCAGCGTGGTCGCGCCGTCGCCGGTGCCGCTGGACGGCGGGCGGTTCTTCATGACGGCGGGCTACGGCTCGGGCGGCGCGATGTTCCGCGTGGCGCGCGATGCGGGCGGCGCGTGGCAGGCGGAGCTGCTGTTCAAGACCGACCGCAAGCAGTTCGCGAGCGAACAGCAGACGCCGATCTGCCTCGACGGGCTGCTTTACGCGGTGCTGCCCAGCGACGGCGGCGGGGACCGCCAGCAACTGGCGTGCATGACGCCCGAGGGCGAGCGGCTCTGGGCGAGCGGCAAGGATGACACCTTCGCGCTCGGGCCTTACGTGGCTGCCGCAGGCGGCCTCATGTACTTGCTCGACGACCCAGGTACGCTCACGCTGGCGCGCGTCGGACGTGGCGGCTACACGCGCCTCGCGCGGCACGCGCTCATGGGAGGCAAGGGCCGCGACGCCTGGGGCCCGATGGTGCTCGCGGGCGGCCGCCTCTATCTTCGCGACAACACGCGGCTGTACTGCCTTGAGGTCGGAAAGACGGAGTGACGCGAGGGGCGGCAGGACGAAGCCGTTTTGATTCTATTTGCGCGTGAAGAGAAGGCTGTTGGTGCGGAAAGAAGGGCTCGTCGAAACGATGATCGATGACGAAACACTTTCGGAATCGGAACTCTCGCTCCCAGCTTCGGTCGCTAACATGACCCACAATTCCGTCTATTCAATTCTGAGCAAGCCCGCTCATCGCGGTTACACAATTGCCTTCTTTGCGACCGGCCTGGGCGTTCTCGGCCTGATTCTATCGGTCATCTACCACAGCTATCCTTGGGGCATCACGAGCACAATGTGGTACATGCTCTTCGGAGTGTCCTCCAAACTTGCCGCCCAGAAGGTCTTACTCACACGCGTTCTTGCCGCAGAACCTCAGACCGTCTTCTGGGCACAGCCAAGACGCTCCCGTTTGTCGCACCATCTGTTCGGATACGACCATTTTCTTGTCTTGCATGCCAAAACAGGTAAGTCAATCGAGGTCGCCATTCGCGGCGATGATATGAGAAATGTGATCGCTTGGTTCAAGCAACAAAGTCCTGGTATCCGCATAGGCCGATTCGAGGCTTGAATAAAAACGCACCAGAGCCCCAACAAGACCAAAGATGATGCGCGAGGGATGAACTGCGACTGAGGGACGGGTCTGTATTGTATGATGTCCCGGTTGCGGCGGCGCGTTGCCTGATGTACTTCGGCTGGATCAGCTTCATACCCTTCATCCGCGCATACGCGATCATGTTGAAGTGCGAAACCGGAGAGCAAAAGAAAGCAGCGGCTAAGTCTGGAAACGCTTGATATGACCGGACGTTTATGTGAAGCTGTCTGCAACAGAAAGGGCAATCATGACAAGGTGTTTTTTGATCATCATCACGGCGTCAAGCTGCTGCCTGACCTGCCTTTGCAAAATCAACCAGCCATTAGCTCCGCAGCCTCTCGCCACGCAGGAGTCTCTCGCTGCACAGCAGGCTCTCGCTACGCAACAGAGTCTCGCTACGCAACTGTCCCCTTCTGATCAACCGACTCTCTCTACACCGCAGTCTCCCGCGCAAATCGAAGCGCGTGTCCTTCAGTTGCTCGGTGCAGGCAAACAGTCGGAGGCGGAGGAGTATCTCGACACGCAGGCTCCGCAACACAAGAATAATCAGCGGGTGGTGTTTCTTCTGGCGTGCTGTGTGCGAAGCCGTTTTATGATTCGTGAATCAGCCCCTATTTTCGCCGCTATCGCCGATATGGGGACGAACTCGGTTACGGGCCAGTGCGCCCTTCAAATGCTTTACCTTGACGTCAGGAAGGACATTGATCAGCACTTCAATGCATTGCGCAGTCTGGTCGAGTCTAACCCGGATGATATGATGCTTCGGTGGATGATAGCCGTCCAGTGCCGGTCGTTTGACAAGAACGAGGAGGGGGTCAAACACTATCGGAGACTCCTGGAGCGATGGAGCCCCGGTCCGGTGCTTGTTCATCAGACATACGGCAACCTCCTTGAAGAGCTGGAGAAATACGATGAAGCTTTGGTTGAACGCCGCAAGGCCGTTGAGCTTGAGCCGGCGGGATGGAGCTATCAGGGCCTCGGCAGCACGCTCTCTTCATTGAAGCGGTTCAAGGAAGCCGGCGAAGCCTATGCG
>CAYSXF010000599.1:0-3855 GCA_964434815.1 uncultured Lentisphaeraceae bacterium | reverse complement strand
CTCCCTAGGCGGTCGCGGCCATCCAGCCCGTCGCTCGCCGCGATAGCGTCTCGCGCCGGGTCCCCTGGAATCTTCCAACAACCGCCGCGCCCACGTGGGGCGCGGCCTTCCAGCCCGGCCAGCGGTTCAGCATGGCCGGGTCCCTTGGAATATTTTCAAATTAACTACACCTACAGGTTTTCCGCTGAACTTGTAATGCCGGCATCGCGCCTATGCTCGCCGTTATGAAACATCCTCGCAAAGCCTGACCGCTTTGTCCCAAGACGCGCTTCCGCCGGATGGGTCATCGTCATCGTGACCGCCTCCGTATCCTGCCCATCCGACCGGGTCGCGTATGTCCGGCTTGTCGCAAGTGTCACAGACAGGATCATCTGACGGGGCATATCTGACCCAGTCAGGCATGAGCTTTTTGCAGATCAGGCAGCGGACGGCGGTTTCCTTCTTCTCCCGCTTCCAAGACTCCCGAACCTTCAGCGCCTTATGAACCTCGGCGATGTGCCTTGCCAATACGGTGTCCTCGCGTCCCATCCGCATTCTCTCCAGGTGCGCGGTCCGCATGCTGACAGGCGGCAGTTTCGGATGTTCTGTTTCTGATCGCTGCAGCTCGCGCCGCTTAACGACGCAAGGCAGTTCGTCCACAAACGCCCGCAATGCCGCTTTCCGTTCAGCCCTTTCCTGTCTTCTGATCGTGTCCGCGCAGTTCATGCGTCACCCTCATTGCTGACTTACAAATTGCCCAGCTTCCATCTCTTGATCTTGCATACGCGTTTGATAAACTCGCCCAAGTACTCGGTGTTCATCCATGGCTTGTGGCAGAGGTGCGAAACCCAGCTCAGCAGATCAGCCTTGCTTTTGATCCGTGCAAGATCGATATGATACGGGTACGTGACCTTAATCGTCAGGCAAGCGCAATCGGCGTCGTGCTCAAAAGCGGCATCCATCTTTTTGCCATGTTCCGCAATACGCGGATCCAAGTCAGCAAGCGAAGTCAACTTGCAGTGTCGTTCATCACTCATCACAACCTCACTTTCAGGCCCATTTGCAGAGACCGGACACCATTCCCAACTTCAAACGAGATAAGTTCTCGTCTCAGTTCCCTCACCGTCGATCCAAGTGATGATCCCGCGCTCTTCAAGCACTTGAATACCCGCACGCACCGTATTGACACACAACCTGGTTCTCCGCGCAATTTTCCGTTGCGATATGCACGCCAAACCTTCCCGCTCCGCATCGTCCAACAAACAAAGCCACACCAACACAACAAAACCTTTTTCTGCCAATAACTCCCGCATTTGTAGCAACGGCACCTTTAAAACACTTTGACTACTAACCATACTCACACCCTCACTTTCTGGCCGCATCGAAGCGACCTGACGCCCTCACGATAACGCACCTCCACCTCTTCACTCACCGGCCACACGCCGAGATTGCCCTTTGCCGTGACGCCCTGTGCGCACGGCACCGGCCCTTCCAGTTCCCACGCCACGTCGCCCAGATACCACGGGTCCGTCGACGCGGTCAGCGCCGAGACGACCCGGACGCCGCACACGATCTGTCCGCACCAGGCGCGGCACAGGTCGAACGACGGGCAGATGATCGCGGTCCCGAACCGGTCCGCGATCCACACGCTGCCCGCATACCATTCAGAAAAGCTCAGGCTGCCTGACGCGTGGACGAGATAGAAACCCGGCGGCACGCGGAAACTGCGGTTCTCGCACGTCATGAGCCCCGACCGGATCAGCAGCCCCCAATGCGCCTTCACCGTGAACGCTTTCAGCTCCTTCATGGGTTTCCACCTCACTCCCGCACGTTAGAACCCCCGCACTCTCTAACTTCTCAGCCACGCCGTCCGACTGATCCACCCCGCGCCAGTCCTTTTCCCAGAGCAAGCAAGCCTGTTTGGTCGCCTCAATCAGCCTGTCGCCGCTGTGCAGGCACATCCCCCACGGCCACATCGCGCCGCAGGAACAGAACAGCCCGCACTCGCGGCATCGGTTCACGCGTCACCCTCCTGTCCGTCCGGTCACAGGGGCGGCAACGCCCTGGCGGTCAACCGTGAACTGGCCGTTAGGCAGAGTCAAAACAATGTCCGGGTCGCAGTTACACGGCTGGTTTCGGTTAATGCCGCACCAGACGTCATGCTGTACGCTGCAGTCGCTGACCTTGCCGCGGCACGCGTCGTTGACGACTTGCCGGCAGGCACGCTCAATCCGTTCCTGGTACGTCAAACGCACTTCGTTTCCCATCGTCATGTTCCTTTCAGAAAGAGCGCGGCTTAATTGTCGCGCTCCAAAAAGTAATCTACGCCCTCGCGCAAATTGCACTCCACCGGCGGCATCTGCCGCGACTCGCACCAAAGCACAACGGTCGCCACGCACCGCCGCAAAACATCGTGGTCCGCATGCGCCCCGTCCACGGTCGCGACCACGCCTTCACGTGTAGCAGAAAGCCATTCGTCCGGAATTGCTACACCCGCCGCCTGTGCCCGATACAGGTTGTGCGGACGCGTGCAGAGATCCAGCCAGCGGGAGACCGTCTCATCAACCGCACGGGCGCAGACCGCCGCCCGTTCGTACAAATCACGGTCCATGCGGACTTTCGTCTGCCGCTCCACCCTCTGTGCGGCCAGCGCCCGCGCGATCATATCGCGGGAAGTGATCTTCTTCCGGCGCTTAGACATCGCGCTCCTTGTCGGGATCATCCGCCTCAACGCCGTGCTCTTTCCTGAACGCCCACCACGTCCGCGCCGCCGCCCAGACGAACAAGCACATTAGCCCGAGAAATCGAAACAAGGTTTTCAACCGTTGTCTCCTTCGCGCCTCCGCGTGAGAAACCGTATCAAGCCCCGCAGCACTCGCCGCACAGGTGCGCGTCTTCGTCGGTCTCGTAAACATCGCCCTCGAAGATCGGCTTGCCGCAAACCTCGCACAGCGCGACGAACACGTCATCGCCAACCGTCTCGACAGTCGCGCCGGGGAACAGGTTCCGGAAACGCAGTATCGCTTCCGCAGTGTCCGCCGTGTCGAACTCGACCTTGTGAAAACTCCGCCCGGTCACCTCGATCATAAGTCACCCCTTTCGTTGCGCCGCCTTCTAGCCCTCGACAGGCTCGATCTCAATGTCGTGGTCGCCCGTCAGCGCGATCCAGACATCCGCCAACTTTTCCGCCGTCTTCCGCTCGATCATCAGGCCGTTGGCCTGCTTACCAAGCGACAGGTGCAGAGAGTCCGAACGACCCTCGCGTCGTTTTCCTCTGTCGCAGCCTCGCGCCACATACAGGCCGGTGAACGTGTGCCGTACGCGGCACAACTCGGACGCATCATCCCCGGCGCTCACAGAGCGCCCCCCGCATGTCCGCACGCGAGCGCGGCCAGCGAAGGCTCGTCATGAGGCTCGTCGCCGACCTCGGCAGACGCCTGCGCTTCCACGCGCTTACCCACGTGGCGCGGCTCGAACGCCTGGGCGCGTGGGGTGGGGGCCTCATTATCAAGCCAATCCTTAACATCAGCCGTCCGGAACACGATCGTCGCCGACCGGCTGTCCGGACTGAGTTTCCGCGCCCGGATGTGACCCGACTTCGCCAGGTCTAGCAGCCGCCGGCGCGGAATGCCGTACAGCGCGGTCACGCTTTCCGCCGTGCCCCAGACAGGTTCAAGCTGAAGAACCACCGTCATCGCGTTCCCTTTCCGTGTTGCCGTAATGTGCCGTGATACAGCATCGGCCCAAAAAAAACCGCGTCTGCCCTGACCGGTTCCGGCCCTCGCGGGCCGCGATCCGATCAAGCTCCTCCACCAGCTCCTTCGGCAGAAGAATGCTCACGCGCACATGCCTGTCTCTTATACACATCTCCGAGCC
>CAYSXF010000598.1:0-3860 GCA_964434815.1 uncultured Lentisphaeraceae bacterium | reverse complement strand
AGATTTCTGCCTGTCTCGTGGGCTCGGAGATGTGTATAAGAGACAGATTCCGGAGGCGGTAAATTATCCAAATAGAAGGCCCGCGCTTGGGCGTACCCTGCTGTGCACACGCTACACAGCAAGACCGGCAGAACTGCGCGTCCATAAGAGAAGAAGTCATAGACCAACAGGTTCCACGCAGCCAGCCAGAGAAAGCCAGCCCCCACGCAGAAGGGCAGCGTCACAAACCACCGCACACGCGCTCCGACCAGCGCTCTGATCAGCAGGGTCAGCAGCGCAAGGAACGGCGCCGAAACCCAGGAGATGGTCAGCGCATAGAGGCCAACCGTCTTGAGCAAGCCCAGCCAGTTGCTTCCCACAAACAGAAAGGAGAA
The DNA here is from genome assembly GCA_964434815.1 of uncultured Lentisphaeraceae bacterium. Lineage (GTDB taxonomy): Bacteria > Verrucomicrobiota > Kiritimatiellia > RFP12 > UBA1067 > CAYSXF01. Next base: position 3,486 of record CAYSXF010000598.1, on the reverse strand, counting down.
AAAGTAGAGGAACACGAACATCTGCGGCAAAAGCAGGATGATCAGAAACAACTCCCATGCGATGATGCGCCACGTTTTCATTGCAGCCCTTTCGAAGATACCACCGCCTTTATATCACCTCGCTCACCCGTCGTACCCGAACACCGCGCGAAAGGAATGCTCCACCCGCGCCTTCACCTCGTCCATGCCGACCGGATGCCCGAGCAACAAGCCAAGCGAGGTCACCCCCGCGTCGCGCAGCCCGCAGGCGACGATGCCGCGGTAGTCTTCCAGCCGCGTGTTGACGTTGAGTGCAAAGCCATGCATGGTGACCTGATGCGCTACGCGGATGCCCAGCGCCGCCAGTTTGTCGTTACCCACCCAGACGCCGCGGTTCCGCGCGTCGCGTCCGGCCAAGACGCCGAAAGTTCCGACTGCACGGATCAGCACCTCCTCTAGCCCGCTCACAAACTCGAGCACCTTTAGACCGGCATCGGCCAGATGGATGATCGGATAGCCCACAAGCTGCCCCGGCCCGTGATAGGTCACATCGCCGCCGCGCGAGGTCACGGCCCGTTCGATACCCGCCTGCCGCAACGACTCCTCGGAGTAAAGGACATGGCTTTCCTCAGCCGACTTCCCGAGAGTATACACCGGGCGGTGCTCGAGCAACAACAGCGTATCGGCAATCTCGCCCGCCACACGCCGCGCATGCAGCCGCTCCTGTAGGTCTAGGACGTCAGCATAACTCGCGTCCCGGCCCAAATCATCGACAGAGAGAACACGCATGAGAGCCTCTTCCAGACACACAGAAGCCGGTCACCCTACTCGCGTACGATGACCGGTCTTCATGATACAAGAATCGACGCCAGACAACAGCGCGTTACGCCATCTTCTTGATGCCGAGCGCCATGCGGGACTTCTTGCGGTCGGCGTTATTCTTTGGAATCACGCCTTTCTTCGCGGCCTTATCCAAGACCGACGTGTACGAGGAGTACAGCTTCTGCGCCTCTTCCTTGTTGCCTGTGGTGATCGCCTCAAGCACCTTTTTGCGTGCCGTCAGCACAGTGCTCTTACACGACCGGTTGCGCAACCGGTTAGCCTCTGATTGTTTCGCACGCTTGACCGCACTCTTGATGTTCGCCATGAAACGTTGCTCCTTAATCCTCTTCCTTGGAATACACGAAAGTCAAATATGATACTAAAATTATGGAAACGGTCAACAGGTAAGCGCAAAAATCATGCGCCGAGCGCCGCATCGATCGCCTTCACCAGAACATCGCCCCGCTGCAGGCCGACAAACTGCTGCACCGCCTGACCGTCTTTGAAGATGAAAAGCGCGGGTATGCTCCTGACCGCATAGCGCACCGCAAGCTCCTTCGCCTGATCCACATTGACCTTGGCCACTTTCGCCCGACCAGCAACCGCAGGAATCACCTGCTGCTCCAAAATCGGCGTCTGCATCTGGCACGGACCGCACCAGGTTGCCCAGAAATCCACCAGCGTCACTCCGGTCGCAATCGCAGCATCGAAATCCGCGACCGTGAGCTCCAACAAACTGCCTGCCATAAAAAAGTCCTCCTCGTAGACGTTGGGCATATCATACCCGTCTCACCGCCGCGATGCAAGAGCGATGAAATGAACACCCGGCAGTCACTCGGACCGCTTGAACCCTCGGCGGCCGGCACACCTGAACGCGTGGCGATCAGAAAACACGCGTTGCTGGAAAAAAACAAGCCCGCGCGATTAAACGCCTTATAACCGCCCCTTCAAAAGGCACTCAGTTTAGGCTATCTAATTCGCCCGGGCTTTGTTTTGCGCAAACAATTACTTGGTCGCGGCAGCGGCCTTAGGCCCCTTGGCCTTGGCGTGATCAGCCTTGATCAGCTCATGCATCTTGGCCTTGAAAGCTTCCGGATCTTTCGCCTTCAGCGCGATCAGCTCTTTGTACTGAGCCTCGTCCTTCGCCTTGATCTCTTCCAATTTCTTGTCGATCAGGGCCGCTTTCTGCTCTTCAGTCATCTTCGGGTGCTTAGCCCGTTCCGTCTTCGCCGCGCCGCCAACCGCGCCGCCAGCAGCCGCGCCCTGCGCCAGAACCGACGTGGTCAGAGCCGCCATCATTGCACATGCCATCAGGATTGGATACTTCATAATACAAGACTCCTTTTACTCGTTTACGACCTCTTTGGTCAGTTGCCTCAATAAACGACCATCTCTATGATTTATTGCCGCCCGCCTTTTTTTTGTGTCATTTTTTCATGTTACCTGAACTGACCTGATCGCCCAGTTGGCAGCCACGGCCCTGGCACATCGACCGCTTCACCCTCTCCCGGCCAAGGCGGCATCGTTACGCCCACCGCCTCCAACGCCTCCTTTCCGAATGAACGGAACTGGAAGCGCGTTCCCAGAGGAATCGTCAAACAGATGCCAGCCTCCAGCGCCACGGTTTCCTCCTGCCCGCCCGACTGCCGCCACATTTCGCCCTGTCCGGCCAGAATATACCAAACCTCCCCGACCGTCCGGTGCGTCACAGCCGCAGACGTCTCGCCGGGCTCCAGCCGGAAATGCGCCATGCCGCCGCCCTTCAGCCCGAGCAGTACCCGCACCTCCGAACCGTCCGGCGCAATCACATCGCGTTCGACCGGCAGCCGCTTGGTCTCAAATGCGTCCATCGGCGCTCCTAGTAAGTGAAAAGCTCCGCCAGCGTGTAAGACTTTCCCGTGGCCGCCTGCAGCGCGTTCAGGACAATCGCTTGCGTGTTCGGTGTCAGCCGCCGTCCCTTGCAGGCGCGCGACAACATTTTGTGCGTCATCTGCACCGCCGACGCTTTCACCACATCGTGCGGCTTGAGCCCCGCTTCGGCCATGATGCGCGCAATGGGCTGTTCGCCCAGATTCCGTTCGATCCCTTCATCCGCCATGTTCGCCCTCTTTCTGTTTCAAGTTCCTGCCCAGCGCCTCCAGCGCCCACACCAGAGGATACAGCCGCTCGTGGTACCAGAGCAACGCGAAATACAGTCCGATCGGCGCCGCCAGCTCCAACCCCACAGTTCCCTGAGCCACCAGCCAAGCGCACCCGCGCCGCGCAGCCTTTTCGCAAACTGGGCTACCGCCTGAAAGCGCGATCACCGCCAGCGCGGTCTCCTCTACCGTCGCTCGCTTTCCCGCACTCCAGCCGCCATCGCCCTTTTGCGCCCCCACCAACCACGCCTCGCCCCGCGCCAGCATTCCCCCAGCGCCTAACTCCTCACTCCTCATTCCTCCTTGTCGCAGCGCGTCCACCACCCGCGCGGTTCCCACCACCGGGTTCCTGCAGCCCGCCGCTTCCTGGTGTCCGAACCACAGCGGAATCCAGCTTCCGTCTTTCTCCTGAGACCGCTCCAGATAGCGGAGCAGCCTCGCGATGGCGCGGCTCACCCGGCACATCTCTCGCTGAGCCCTTGCCTCCGAACCCTGACCCTCGCCCAATGACCAATGCCTACTGACCACTGACCTTTGCCCATTGACC
>CAYSXF010000597.1:0-3869 GCA_964434815.1 uncultured Lentisphaeraceae bacterium | reverse complement strand
AGATTTCTGCCTGTCTCGTGGGCTCGGAGATGTGTATAAGAGACAGGTTGAAATCGGATAGTAATCTTGCATATGTGCACCAAGCTTCCGGCTCTTGCTGCGCCACGCTAATCCCCTTTTCGGCATACATCAGAGCGTCTTCACGTCGGCCAAGCGCTCTCAAACACACGCATGCCCTAAAACTCAGGTTCCATGCCCACGCTTGCCCCGCAAGTGCATTCGTACACACCCTGAAAGCCGTTGCGGCATCTCCCTTACCCAGATAAGCGGCCGCCATGGAATCCGCGATATTCACATTTGAAGGGCTAAGACGTTGGGTAAATCGTAACAACTCGATGGCCTTGTCGTACTCTTTCTGTCGCATATAACAGACGCTTAAATTATGGCATATTTCGACGCACCAAGGATGAACAAGCAAGCCCTCTTGGTAGCATTCTTGCGCTTTTTGGAATTCGTTCAGTTGTGTCCAAGCCCATCCCATTTCGTTGAACGCATCACAACTATGGGGGTTGAGTTTGGCGACCTCCTCGAAATCTTTGATGGCCTTCTCCAAGCTACCGGTATTCGCCTGTATCTGTCCTCTGCGGTAGAGGAGACGCGTCCACAGCGGATGAGCGTCCATCAGCGACACGCACTGTGTTTTCGCCTCATCCCATCGACTTGCACATAACAAGGACTTAAGGGAATAGTCGGCGACGATTTCATCATCGGGCCACCGGTGGAGGGCCTCTCTGCAAACAGTCACTGCCTCATCAAACTGCTTGGTCTGGATCAAAACAAGGGCTAAATCCAGCCAGGGAGACGGTGAAACCGAACCACATGAAACCGCCTTCCTGTATGTAGCGATCGACTCGTCAATTCGTCCGTTGATTTTCAATAGCCAGCCTCGACGGCACAGCAACGGAACGTTCGTAGGATATTTAACCAAACCCTCGTCCACGCAAAGCAGGGCCTTTTCCCGATCTCCCCGTGCCTCATGGACTGAAGCCAGCCCAGCCCTGGCCGCAACCTCCATCCTTGGGGTGCCGACCGCCTCACTAAAGAACGACTCCGCCCGGTTCAGCAACTGGACGACACCTGCATCCTTCCACCCCAGCTCGTTCGTCACCGATTCGCGGCTGGCCCGAGCCAAACAGTCGAAACCCTCTTTCAGCCTGTCCACGTTGTCGGACAACCCAAAGCCTTCCAACTGAGCCGCATTTAAGACAAAGCCGTCGCTTTGCTGGCAACTACTGTGCTCCGTGTACAAGACCGCCTTAGCATTCGAGACGATCAGAGTAAAAAGCAACAAACACAGCCTCTCGCTCTTCATCCCCTATCCCTCCACCTCACTTGACCGGCGTCAGCAGGTCGTGCAGATAGAGCTGCCCGATGGCGCGCACGTCGAGCATGTGCCCCGCGCGGTAGGAGACCACGCGGCCCACGAAGCGCCCAGTGTCGATCAGCGCGATCGCGGCCAGCAGGTCGAGCGTGGCGCGGTGCCACACCGGCTCCAAGGCTTTGCCGCTGCCCTCCTGGACAAAGCGCGGCTCGCCGTGGAACCTTCGCTTGCCGTGGATCAGGATGTTGTCGGTCGTGTAGCCGAGATTGCGCGTGTCAGCCATCAGGAAGCCGAACACGCGGACCATCCGCATCTGCGCAGACGACGCGTTGGTGCGCGCGAACGCGCCGTGCTTGAACGTCTTGGACGTCACGTCGAACACGATGCGCTGCTTGCCGATGACGGAGTCGAAATCGATCGCGCTGTCGAGCCGCAGAATCTTCTCGCCGCGCTCCGGAGGCAGGAAGGTCAGAAAGTCGCCGCGCTCGCCGCCGAACGTCACCGGCTCTTTGACCGTCACGTACCGCGCAGGCTCGTCGCGCTCGACGATGCCAGCCTGCTCGACCGCCTCAACCAGGTCCAGGCTGCTGCGGTCGAAGAGCGGCGGATCGCCGGAGTTCACGCTGATGACCACGTCGTCAACGCCCATGCCCAGGCGCAACGCCACGATATGCTCCACCATGCGTAGGTAGTTGTGCGGGTTGCCGCTGCGCAGCACGATGTTGCGCGCCGAAGTCCACACGTTGCGTATCGAGACCCGCGTCCTGAGCTGCTCCGTCAGATCCGTGCGGTCGATCCACCAGCCCGCCTCGTCCGACGGCTTGAAGGTCAGCGTGCGCTGGGTGCGCCCGTAAAAGGTGCCCGGACCCGTGACCGAACGCTCGCCCCCCAGCGTGGTGCGCCGCTCCGAATAGCCGGACGGCCCCTCGCACAGCTCCGCCACATCCACAGGCTGCGCCTGAAAGCGCTCATACGCCCGTTTCACCGACTGCGTCTCGCCCAACAGAATCCGTCCCAGCGGATACGAAAAATCCATACGGTCACAAACTCCTGCAATCACTTCTTCTCGCCCGCCGCTGAGGCTTTCGCGGCCTTTTCGGCCTTCATCTTCTCGTAAGGCGAAAGCGCCTTAGCGGCCGCCGGCTTATCCGCTGTCTTCACTCCAGCCTTTTCCAACATCGCCTTCAGGCTCTTCACGTAGGCTTCGCCGCCGCCCGCCTGATACCCGGTCTGCCCGAGCTCATTGCCTTCGGCGTCCAACAGGAAAACGGTCGGGAAACCGCTCACCTTATACTTGGCCGCAAGCGCCTGGTTCTGCTGCTTCACCTTCGAGGACTGCTTCTTTTCATGCGGGAAGTCGGCTTCGAACAGGATCAGGTTGTCAGCGGCGAACTTCTTGAACTCTTTGGTTTCCAGCACTTCGCCCGTCAGTTTCTTGCACCAGCCGCACCAGTCGCTGCCGGTGAAAAACGCGAAAATGGGCTGCTTGAGCGCCGCGGCTTCTTTCTTGGCCGCGTCGAAATCCTCCACGAAGCCTTTCGACTTTTCAGGCACATTGTCCTTCTTCGTCAACGACTGTGCCTGAACACAGGCTGCCATCAGACCAACCAGAGCCAAACCGATCACTCGTTTCATTCTCGTTCTCCTTTCAAACTCTCTGGCAGTGCGGCTCCCCGCCTGCCATGAAACTCTCGAACACAAACGTCCGCAGCCCAGCCGGTAGGGACGGTTCCCAAAACCGTCCGCAGACGCCTCGGGGATGCGTCCCTACCCTCTGCCCGCCAGCCTTGCGGCCAGCCGCGGCAAGCCAGGATCGCGTGCGCCGAACGTCACCAGCACGCCGGCGCTCGCCGCTTGCTCACGCATCAGAGACTCAGCCGCCTCTAATGTCTGAACCGAAAGCACTGTAACACCTTTTTCGCGCAACTGTGAAGCCAAAATGTCGCTCGAGACGCTCCGGTCGGCCGTGCCGCCCACATCGTAAACCGGCAGCAGCAGCAGCGTGTCGGCGGGGCGGCACACGCGCGCGAAAACCGCCACCAGCCCCTCCATCATTTTGCGCAGCGGCGCGTACCCGTGCGGCCGCCACACCGCGCAGACGCCCGCCGGAAACGCCGCCGCCAGCGTCGTCCAAGCCGCCGCCAGCTTCTCGGGGTTGTGCGCGTAGTCGTCGACGACCGCCGCGCCCCCGCACGCGCCGACTCGCTGCAGGCGGCGCTCGACCCCGCCGAACGCCCGCAGCGCGTCGACCAGCTTGTCCGGAGCCGCCCCCAGGGCGCGCGCCATGCGCACCGCGTGCCACGCGTTGTGCACGTTGTGAAGCCCCGGCATCGGCACGCAGTACTCGGTCCCCTCGAAGGTGAAGAACCCGTTCCAGCCCTCCAGCCTCACGTCCGCCGGGCCGCCTGGCTCTTGGCGCCCGTCGATCACCACACCCGGCACGCGCGCCCGGAACGACTCGAAAAGCGACAGCGTCTCGCCCAGGCCAAAATGATCCGCCGACGCGTTGGTGATGACCGCATGCTCGGGCTTGAACACCAGCAGCGAC
>CAYSXF010000596.1:0-3872 GCA_964434815.1 uncultured Lentisphaeraceae bacterium | reverse complement strand
GCACGTTACCGCGCCATGGCAAGGAGTGCGCAACACTGCCTTTCACCCTACGCAAAAAACCGCCATTTTTTGCACGAGAATAAAAGCACGCCCGCCCGAAAGATTGGAATTTCAAGCAGCCCGTGACCGTGAAGAGCACAGGTGCTCGGGCGTAAAAAGAAGAAGGCCCGCGGGCATTTCTGCCTGTGGGCCTATCGAGTGACTGTTTGTTTCAGTGATGAAAATGAAGCCAAATCAGAATTGGACGAACCGCCTATTCATGGCTCCAGAATCAGTCCATCATCCGGGCAGAACGTGGTCGCCTAACCTCGCTTTTCCAAATATAAGAACTTTGATCCAAGTGTCGCGATCTCTTTACCGACTGAAGTACTCATGAGCGTGGGGCTCGGGATAATTCCGACTCTCCCCAAGTCAAGCCTGTCCGCGTCCCAGCACGCACCGATGGTCGGGTCGTCGGAAGTTTCTCCGGCCGTGTGATGCTGAACGGCATAGACGAGAAGATCCTCACGAGTTGAGTCAAGCACGAGTTTAGAACCTGACAGCTTTCGTATGAGATTGGCGGCACGTGGGCCATGATAGAGGTCTCCGCCGTCATCGCATCGGCAACAATCGTGCAGAATAGCGAAAACACGACCGACAACAACGTCAGCGCCTACCCCTGGCGCAATGAGCAAGAAGTTGTTTTCTACATTGCGCCAGTGTCCGGCACCGTGAATGGAATGCGATCCGCAGATAAATACGGACTCTGCGTATGCCCGGAGAATGTCAAATTCGGTCTCGTTCATTATTGGTCGTTTCCAGTCTGTTGCGCCGGCCTTTCTGTTTCACACTTCCAGCACGCATTCATCGTCCCTTCAATCATTTCACCGCAATTGGGGCATTGCCATTCGCAAAGGCTGCCGACTGTGGAGTCCGAACTGGAAGTGCCGTTTCCTTTTGCCGCTGTAATGACGCCTGCAACGATTTTCATCGCTTCATCATAATCCGTATCGCTTACCCAGACTTCGGGCTCCGAAAAGGCGGCGACCCCGCCGATGAATGCCAAACCGATCGGATTGCCGAATTCGTTTTTCATCATGCTCTCGACACCTGCCGCCGACAAAGTGACACGAAGTTGGTCACAATCAGCTATGTACGACGATGCATAGACTCTTCTCATAGAACCCGTCCTTTGTTTGTCAGACACTTTCTATGTTCTGTATCTCTTGACTGCTTTGGCCAGACCGTTGCCGATGATGCACAGCAGGGCGACAAGTGGCAGAAAGCACAGCGACAAATTTAAGCAGCAAAGAAACAAGGCAAGCGGAGCTCCATTTACCCGGATAGCACGGCTTTGCCAGAAGAGGGTCAGCAGCGACCCCCACAATATGATGGCGAGGATGAACGCGGAGATGATTGCCACACGAGGGGTCATCTTGAGTCTGAGCAAAGCGAGTCCAATCAAGATCATGGCGGGCAAGCCGGCAGCCTGCATCTGGCCAATTGGGCGCGAAAAGAAGTCGCCGAAGAGAGCCAACCACGCCGAGGGTGCGATTGCCAACACGTAAAGCCTGTCGGCAGGAAGGTGGTACGCGATCAGCGCAACCACAAGCCAAACCAGTGGCAGAACCAGAAGGAAGTAGAGTTTGGTCTTCATAGTCATTTGCCGAACGGCGAAAGTCATGTTCCTAGAGGGACGCAAGGTGACCTGGACTTTCTGGATGGCCCCTCTGTCATTGTCTGCCGGTCAGCGGCTTATACCACCGACCTTTGTCGTTCTGCCTGTAAACGCCTTCCCTTTTCCAGCCGTCCATGACCAGCAGCCAGTGCTTTGCCAGATCATCATGTGAGTTCACGATTTCTTGCCTGATTGCATCCGGGCAATTCGGATTCAATGCAAACCACAAGATCCCTGGATTGCGTTTCTTGTGAATGCTTAGCAACGCCTCCTCTGAAAGAGATGTGTTGCCTGCCAGTTGGCAGTAGACAGTGTGAGACGAATCCCCTGTCAAAATGTCAATCTGGCCTAATGACACACTTGTGTTACATGCGGCGCCTGACCGAACAAAGTCGTTCTTGTCGTGGATGAAAATGCCGATCTCTTCACACGTAAGGTTCGGGTTGCGTGCGACGAGATAGCGCACATCCGTGCTTGGGCACTTGCTCAGCTCAAGAACCTCTGAATGATCGAGTTTCTCGCCGCCAACAACACGATCAACGAAAGAACTCCGGGAGCCGTGGTTCTCAAGATATTTCCGTCCGTCACGTTCTGGATATGCAGGCCCGGCGATGTTGCAACCAGCAAGCAGGGAGACTGCAATCGTCGCCATTATTGCCAAGATGTTCGTTTTCATTTCTTTTGCCAACATTAGCACATAACCGACGCCCGTTTCAAGCCGCGCCAAATCCGCAGAAAGCTAGGCGCATGCCATTTCCCAGCTACGCCCGGAGATACCGCCGCTGCGACTCATCCGGCGGGTCGGGCGGGATGTCCACCCCGCCGCCCATGAACGGGCTGTAACGCTCCAACACCCTCATGACCTTTCCGCCGACCTTCACTCCATCCTGACCCGGCTTCACCTTGACCTGCCCCGTCGACAAATCGAGATACCCCTTGCCGACGTCCAGCATGTATTTTCCGCCGATCATCATGAACGGAGGCCTGCCCGACCCCGTCCGCCATTTCGCGGGGTCGCCGATGGGATACGCCTTGCCGCCGAGTTTGACCCCGAGCTGGCCGTCGGGCAGCACGCACAGAACCTTGGTGCTGCCGATGCGGACCGGCTTGCCGTTCATCATGACCGAGATCCAGCCGCCCACATTGATGACCGTTCCCTCGCCGGGCGCGTCCGGAGCGCGGATGCTTCCACCGCCAAATATTGGAGGACCATCTTGACCCGGAGTGCCGGCAACCCAGATACGGGAGGGGGTGCCGTCGGCGGACCGCGCATCCGCCTTGGCGCGGCGCACGAGAAGCGCGGCTTCCCGCGCCGCGTCTGTCCATCCGATGTTCGCGAGCATGCTCCCGCCGGAACGGTACAGGCGGTTAGCGTGCTGAAACTGGTATAGCGAGTAGAAAGCCTGAGCCCATTCTTGAGGTGTCCTTGGATCCCTGCAGTACGTGTAAGCGAATTCTTTGCGGGCTGCCTCAAAAGTATCCGGCGACGGCCGGTTTCCGATGCTGCCGGGAAAAGCAGCAAGCAAATCGCGGGCGTCGGAAAGCGGGTCGCGCTTAACCGCAGACGAGCCGCCGCGCCGCACAGCCAGTGAAGCCGCCCTCGCCTCATCCGTCCAGCCAACGTTCGCGAGCAGACACCCTGCGGCAGTGTCCACCCGGTTCGACAGGCGGGCCAGGCGCAGCGATCTGCGGTTCGCAGTCGCGCCGACTTGGCCCGTGCCGGCCTTCAGGAACGGCTTCGGCACGCCCGCCAGCTTTACGGCGATGCGCCAGTCTGAATCGCTCTCGGGCCTCTTCCCGTTCAACGCCTCGAACGCGGAAGCTGCGGTGTTTTCCCACATGAGTTGCCCAGCCTCCAGCGAGGCGCGGTATTCGTTGAGGGCCGCAAGCCTGTCTTCCGGAGTCTTGCTGCTCTCCAAATCCGCGTTAAAGACAGCCGTGAGGTCATCGAAAGAGGGCGGCTCGGCGTCCGGCCCCTCGCCCCGCACCATCTCAAGGGCGCGGGCGTGAATGGCCTCATCGCCGGGAGCGGTGTCAGAAGGTGCAACGCCGGAAGCCGCCCCCGCCCCGGCTTCGGGCGCGTCAGAACGGAAAACGGCGGGGACATGCGCCAACGTCTCTGCCTCGGCCACCTCGCTATCCTCGACCGGCTCGCGACCGTACTTAGCCTTAAAAGCGGCCTGGGCGAGATCGAACCAGTCCGACCGCGTCTTTC
>CAYSXF010000595.1:0-3885 GCA_964434815.1 uncultured Lentisphaeraceae bacterium | reverse complement strand
TGCGGAGGGCACATCCGGAAGACGATACCCCGCACTCCAACGGATGGCAACCTGATCGATGTAGACTTTGAAAAAGGGAACGGACAAGCTGTCGGCATAGGCGAACTGCAGAGTCAGCCGAGCCTTCCGCATAAGCTGGATGCCGGACGAGGCGAACCTGTTTGTCAGCCCGCAGTATGCGGTCAAATTGCTGACGACATCCACAAAGAGGCCCAGTTGATTCCCTGAAGTTAGCTCCTCCCAAGGCGGATCCTCGCACGGAACCATCAGCACCGACAGATCGACCCAGACATTCTGCGCACGCCCAGTCGTCACTTGATAGAGGGTTTGCCCTTCAGTCGAGAAGTTAAGGTAATTCCCGCAAAAAAGGGAGGCCTCGCCTGGATACTCCCACAGCCATTGTTCACTTGCCGATAAGATTGTTGACAAATCACCGTGGCTGGCAACTTGCTTCCATCCGTTCGTGGGTGGCTCAAACCAGAAAGGCACAGGGTACTGGTCGAACGTGTCCGTAAACGGCAGCGCGTTCGGAACGACCCCAGAAACCGGAGTTGAGGGCACGAAAATATAGCTTCCGTTCAAGGGCACCCCGTGAATTCCGAACGCAGATGCAGTGGTCGGGCACAAGCAGCCCAAAAGAACAGCCGCGACGCTTATACGGCAAACCGTGAACACCTTGGTCACTGCGGTGCTATGTCTCTGACTGACGGCTGCTCCCGCATCGCTTGGCGCGGTTGCGGTAGAGCTCCCAAGAATGGCCTCACTTCTTTTTCTCATGAGTTCACCCATTGCCTGCGCAGCTTGAAAAGCATGACGCTATTGCTGGCCACTGAGCCAACTGTCTATCTAGGATTTCATGTTTCCACGCTGACTTCAATTATATTTTCAGACAACGGGATCAGATCCGGCGGATTTTGCCGCTGGCGGTTTTCGGGAGCGCGGACACGCAGGCAAAGGCCTTTGGAATTTTGTGAAGGGCTAGCCGCGAGCGGCAGAAGGCGCGGAGCGCGGCCTCATCGAATGGCGCGGCGCCTTCCTTCAGAAGGATCTTCGCGCAGGGAAGCTGCCCGTACTCCGGATGGGCTTCGCCGTACACGAGGGATTCGGCGACGGACGGGAACTGGTTGAGGACCTCTTCGACTTCCTGCGGAAATATCTTCATGCCGGAAAAGTTGATCACCGCTTTGCGCCGGCCGACCAGCCGCAGGCCGCCGTCCTCCGAGAATTCGCCGATGTCGCCGGTGTGGAACCAGCCGTCGGGCTGACAAACCGCACGCGGCCGCCACGGCGAAAAATAGGCGTCGAACATGCCCTTGCCTCGGATTAAGACCTCACTGTCCGCGCCCAGCTTGACGGTGTAGTCGGGCAGCGGTTTCCCCAGGAGCCCGTCGTTCGCGTGCTCGTGCGGGCTGTGAACAAATGGCAGCCCGACTTCGATGATGCCGTAAGCCTCCGTGAGCCGGACGCCGAACCGTTCGAAGAAGCTTTGGGCGATCTGAGCCGGCAGCTTGACGGCGGTTGAGACCGCCATGCGCAGCGAGGCGAACTGCGCGGGCTCCAACGCGTTCGAGGCCGTCAGGAGGCGGTAGTGGATCGGGCTCGCATAGAGGAGGGTGAGCGGGTGCCGCTGCAAGGCTTCGATCAGGGCGCCCGGCAGCGGGTCGCCGCAGAGCACGATGGTGGCGCCTTTGCGGAGGAAGAGCAGAATGGTCACCACAAAATGAAAGCTCATGGAGAGCACCCAGCCGACGACATCGCCGGAGGTGACGCCGAGCCCTTTGTTTGCGGCATCGGTGCGCTCCAGAATGGTTTCGTGGGAAAGGACCACGCCCTTGCTCGCGCCGGTCGTGCCCGAAGAGAAACGGATGAAGGCCGGGCGGATGGCCTCGTAGCCTTCCGGAGGTGGGCGCACGCCCGTTCGCGGAGCTAGACGGAACGTGCGCGTCAGATCAGTCGTGTCGCGCAGCACGTTTCCCGTCGCGTTCGGCGAGAGCGCCGCGTCGGACAGGACGAAGTGTACGTCCATCTGTTCCGGCAATGCTGCACGCTCGTCCGACATGAGCCCGGGGGCGATCGGAACGACGGCGGCGTCGAGGGAGAGAATCGCTAGCGAAAGGATGACGTAGTCGATGCTGTCGGGGCACAAAAAAGCGACGCGGTCGAGCGGTCGGACGCCCAGTTCGTTCAGCTCTTGGGCGAGCCGCGCGACGGACTCTGCGAGGCCGCCATAGGTTATGGATTGCGTCCCTTCGACCAGAGCCGTTTTGTCGGCGAGACCCGCCGTCTCTGCAAGAATCGATCGAATGATGTTTGGGCGCATCGGCATAAAAAGAATATGCCAGAACAGAATTGGAAAGACAAGCTCCGGCACATCCGCGCGCCGCCGCACCGAGACGCTTGGCCGTCCGACACGGGCCGTGCCGCCGGCATTCACAAGAAATCACGTAACTCACATACCACTGTAACAAGTTTCTCGTATGCCATCGCTATTTTGAGCACGTTGTCAGGAGGTCTTGTTATGCTATTTCCAAAAAAGTTGCTCAGCTATTTTCAGAAGAGAGCGTCAAAAAATAAGCGGCCGCAAACAAAATTGGAAACTGTCGATCAGTGTGCCGATGACGACGAACGGAAGGGGGATGCGCCGCGTATGCCACCAAAAGGCCCCGAGCATTTCATTCCCTTCCCAAAAAGATAACGAGAAATTCAACATTACTTCTTGCGCATCACTTTAGCGCAGTGTTCTCGCATCCGCTGAGCTGCCGTCAAGGCTTCGGCATCGCCGGTGCGGATGTGAAAGGTGAGGAGCGCAAGCGTGATCTCACCCACGTTGACCTGCTTCTCAGATCCCATGTACTTCTCGCCGCCGGGACGAACACGGGTGTTGCCTTCGGTGCTGACCGCCCCGTCCGCTGAGATGCGGGTGATTTCCCACATCATGCCTTTGCGAATCGCGGCTTCGAGTTTCGGATCGGGAAAGTGCATCACGATTTCCTGCAACCGGAGTAGATTCACGGCCTGGTAGCTCGAGTCGCCGCCGCCGTGCTCCAGAAACACGCCATCCTCGTTCCGAAAGAGCTTCATTCCGCGTGTTATAAAATCCATCCCGACAGCGATGAGTTTCTCGTCCTTCAAGAGGATTCCCGCAAAGCTAAATGCCTCAGCCGAGAAGAACAGGCGGTTGGGAGTGTCGCCGTCCGCCTTGATCAGCGCGGCCTGTTGCTCCGCCAGCCAGTCGGCGGCCTTGCGAATCTTGGGCAGGAGAACGGCAATCCTTTCCTGGTAGTCCCCGGCCAGCGGGCTTTGCTTAACGACCAAAAGAGAGCGGCATAACTCGCAAAGCCAGAAAGCGACGCTGGTGGGGGGGTCGCCAAAGTGTCCCGCCTCCTTCTGCTGCGCGAAGGTCGCATCGACCGCACGCCAGCAAGCGTCGGCACGTTTCCTGTCGCTGCGGGCGGCGGCAATTGCCAGCGTCAGCGTCGCGCCGCGTTGAAAGGCGCTGGCCTTGAAACCGTCGTGGTTATGCCCGACGAGCCCGTTCTGATCCGGTATGGCTCCGCCAACGTGGGTGAGAAACTCTTCCGGTATCTTTTTCAGCAACTCAGCGTGGTTCACTTGTGCGACGGCACTCGCAACAAGCGAGAAAACGATCAGAATGAGAGGCGGAAGGTGTTTCATGGTATGTCTTGACGAAGATGGTCTTGTTTTGAGGGCACAGATTTATTGGATCTGCGCTAGTGGCTGCTAATCTTGAACAAGCGGTCATCAGTCAACCGTGGTGATTGTGGCATGCGCACGGACGGGTTACAAGTGGTTTCTCTCCTTTCTGTCTTATGCGCGTTGCCTCACAATTCATGACACCGAAAAGTTTTCGGAGGAGAGGGCTAT
>CAYSXF010000594.1:0-3886 GCA_964434815.1 uncultured Lentisphaeraceae bacterium | reverse complement strand
CTATGGATCGGCGCGGAAAGTCTCGGTCTGGTGCGCTTCGAGCGGGGCACCGTGTTTGTTTACACCGCGGCGCACGCGCTGCCGACGATCTCCTTCGGCGCGATCGTCGAGGAAAACAAGTGGCTGTGGCTCGCCGGCGACAAAGGTCTGGTGCGCGTCAGCCGCCAATCGCTCGATGCGGTCGCCGCCGGGCGCGCGGCGATTTTGGAACTGGTATTTTTCAACCGCGGCGACGGGCTTTCCTCGGATGCGTTCCGGCGCGGCTACCAACAGGTGGCGGCAAAAACCAGCGATGGCCGGCTGTGGTTCGCGACGCACAAAGGCGCTGTCTCTATCCGGCCGGACAGCCTCATCACGCCGCTTTATGAGCCGCCTGCGGCCATCGAAGAAGTGCGCGCGGAAAAAGTGCTCTTCCCGATCACGCCGCTCAATCACGACGCCCTCGTCATCGCCGCCGATCTGCGCCACCTCAGCATTCGTTGCACGACGCCGTCGTTGAGCAATCCCGAAGGCACGCGCTTCCGCTACGAAATGCAAGGCCCGCACGGCCTGTGGCACGACGTCGGCACCGAGCGGTTGGTGCGCTTCCAAGACCTCGCGCCTGGCCGTTATCAATATCGCGTCTGGGCCATCGCCGCCGACGGCAGGCCCGTGCAGCCCGCCACCGTCATCGCCATGACCATGCTGCCGTTTTTCTGGCAAACCCTCTGGTTTCGGATTCTGGCCGTGCTGGGCTTGATTGCGGTCGGTGGCGGCACCGCGTGGCGCATCCAGCAGCACCGCATTTTTCTGCGCGACCAACAACTGCTTCATCAGGAAGAGCGCGCCAAACTCGAAGAGCAGCTCCACCAGGCGCAAAAAATGGAAGCCATCGGCCGGCTCGCGGGCGGCATCGCGCACGACTTCAACAATCTGCTCACCGTCATCATCGGCAACACCGATTTCGTCAAAAGCATCCATGCCGACGATCCGAGCACGCAAGCGTTCACTGAAGACGTGCTTAAGGCGAGCTGGCGGGCGCGCGATTTGGTCACGCAAATTCTCACCTTCAGCCGTCAGCAAGCCGTCGCGCGCACCGTGATCGACATCGCCCCGTCGTTGCGCGACACCTGCGGGCTGCTGCGCGCCGGCGTGCCCACCACCATCGAAATGTCCCTGAGCATTCCCGACACGCTGCCGCCAATTCTAGCCGATGCGAGCCAGATTCACCGCGTCGTGATGAACCTCGGCACCAACGCAGCCCAAGCCATCGGCTCCGCTGCCGGCCGCATCGCAATCACGGCAGGCGAGTTCAGCGCCGACGCCGCGTTCGCGGAACAACATCCCGAAGTGCAGCCTGGCCGCTACGTCCGCATCAGCGTCGAGGACAACGGCAAGGGCATGAGCGACGCGACGCTTAAACGTATCTTCATGCCGTTCTTCACCACCAAGGAAGTTGGCCAAGGCACCGGCCTCGGCCTGGCTGTGGTTCACGGCATCGTGGAAGCGCACGGCGGCGCCATCGTCGTCCGCAGCCGCCCCGACGCAGGCAGCGTTTTTGACATTTATCTCCCTGTGACAGACCAGCCCGACAAAAGCGCCACGAAAATTAATCCCGAAGCGCTCACCGCGAACCGCTCAGCAACGATCCTGCTCGTCGACGACCACGCCGCCGTACTTGACATGACGCGCCGGTTGCTGGAGGAGCTCGGTTTCAAAGTCGAAGCTCACGCCGACCCGCTACAGGCCGAGGAGGCCTTTGCGATAGCGCCGGAGCATTTCGATTTGGTGCTGACCGATTTTGCGATGCCCGCGCTCAACGGCGTGGAGTTGGCGCAACGTCTCTGGAAACTGCGCAGCGCTGTGCCGATCATTCTCTACACCGGCTACGGTGGCAGCATCGGCGCCGACACCGCGAAGGAAATGGGCTTCGCCGGTCTGCTGACCAAACCGTTTTCGCCGGAAACCTTGGCCAAGGCCATCGCGAGCGCACTGCGATGACTCGCTAGAGCTGCGCGTTGAGCGCTTATGCTGCGCCATTCGACCGTTCCTTCGGCAACGATGGGCGATTGTCAGCGCACCATCAGGATAGTCGCAGCCGGGATGAACGTGCGGAGCGTGAGCGCGTTCCCTGTGAGGGCGAAAATGCCGTGCAGGACTGAGTTGGTGCCGTTTCCCAAGTTACGGTAACGGAAAAGGGATTCGCTGAAGGCGGTGCTTCCGAACGTCAGTAGCGTGTATGTTTTGTTGGGCACGCCGCTGCTGCCGAAGTCGAAAAAGAACGCGCTTCCGTCGCCCCGTGTTAAAGCACCCGAGATGGCTACGCGGCTGGCGGTGCCGTCGGGCATCAGCGTGAGCGCGAGGGCTCCTCCCGCATGCCACGTGAGGCTGGACACGGGCAAGTTTGTGGAGGCAGGCAGGCCGTTTCGGAGCGTGCCACCGCTCAGCGTGACCGGCCCATTGCCCAGGCTTGTGGCCGTCGCGACGGCCAGCGTGCCATTGCTGACGGTCATGCCGCCGCTCGATGTGGTGTTCGTGCCCGTCAGGTTGAGCGTGCCGGTGCCGGTCTTGAGCAGGCGCACCGCGCCAGTGAAGCGTCCGTCGAAACACGAGACGGCGCTTTGGTTGACCGTCAGCGTGGCTGGAGTTTGGCTTGTGATGACGCGGTCGCCGGCCACGGTCGTGTAGTTCGTCAACAGGCTGACCGTCTGGTCAAAGCCGTTTAGGTTGAGGGTGCCGCCGGGTGCGTAGCTCAGGCCGATCTCCAGTTTGGAGGCTGCGGGAAGGGCGTTGTCGATGTCGGTTCTCAGCGCGCCGTTTCCGAGAATGGTTTCGCCCCAGATATTTCCTGTGACACTCAGGACGGTCAGACCGGTGGAATCGGCCCAAAACCGGTCGCTGCCGATCAAGAGCGGCTTCTCCGCGATCACGAATGTGCCGCTGGAGTTGACGACGTAAAGTCCGCCACCGCCTGACGCGCCGCCGGCCATGACGAGCGTGGAGCCAGACGCCGTGCTGATGCGCGTCTGGCCGATGCGGGTGAGCGGCCCGCTCCAGACGTTGCTGCCGCTGCTGTTGTTCAGGGAGTAGCCGCTGTTAGCCCGCTCGCCGTTGAGCGTCAGAGGCTCCGGCACGGTGATGCCGCCGCTGAGCTGGAGGCAGCCGCCCGGCGCGGAACGGACGACCGTGCCGGCGTTGGTGCTGCCGAGGGCGGAGGCGTGAGTGATCGCGACCAGTCCGTTGCTAACCGTGGTGATGCCTTGATAGCTGTTGGCGGCCCGGAGGTTCAGCGTGCCGTTGCCAGTCTTGGTGATGCAGCAAATGACCGTGCCGTCGGAAACGGCACCGGTCACGTCGAGGGTGGTGACGCCGGCTCCGTTGTTTGTGACGGACCACACCTGCTGGTCGACGAGCGTCAGGTCCTCGGCTACCGTGTAGGTACGGGATGTGACTGACGGGACGGCCGCCAGAATGCCGCCACCGCGGAGCGCGATGCTGCCGCCGCCGTTTGCCAGCGTGAAATTTGTGCTGCGATTGAAGGTAATGCCGTACAGGCTGATTGCGCGATTGATCAGAGAGGTGCTTCCGCCAGTGCCGAAAGAGGCGAGCGTCGCGCCGTTGAAGTCCTGCTGCGTCTCGGTCTCCCAGTTGTTGGTGGCGTCCACGTTGAGATTGGTGCCTCCGCCCCCGTCCCAGACGAGGTTGATGGGGATGCCCGAACCGGTTGTGAATGTAAGTGGGTCGCTCCACGTTTCGCCGAACGCGTTGGTGACTTGGAAAACGTAGCCGTAGGTCGTGTAGAGCTGGATGCTCGAGAGATTGAACAGGAGCGGCTAGAACGTGCCGGTTAAGGCCGTGCCGACGCTGTCTCTTATACACATCTGACGCTGCCGACGAATAGAGAGGT
>CAYSXF010000593.1:0-3906 GCA_964434815.1 uncultured Lentisphaeraceae bacterium | reverse complement strand
ATTGTAAATACCTCGACGTTTACTTGTGACAAGTTTGACGCATATGGTGAAAATTAAATCAAACGGGGGGGGGTCTGCAACAACAAAGTGAGGACGAGCCGCTTTTTTTTGATTTTTGACCGCTTTTTATCCTAAAATACGTCGTTTTTCGTGTCCGCAAGGAGGCCCGGCCGGTGCGCAGGCCATTTCGGCGACGCGCAAGAGGCGTTCCAAAGGAAAATCGGCGATGAGTCGTTTTCAAGGAATCGGCATCAATTTTTTCACTCTTTGAAATTGACCCTTCCGCTAACATCACGTATAAAACAGAAACTGTTATGCCCTTCTCGCTATTTCTCGCGCTGAAGTATCTCAAGCCGAAACGCTCGTTCACCTCGGTCGTAACGCTGATCTCCGTGATCGGCGTCGTGCTGGGCGTGGCGATCATCATCATCGTGCGCGCCGTGATGACCGGGTTCGGCGACATGTGGCACGAGAAGATCTTGGACTTCAAGCCGCACATCACCGTCACGGCCGCGAACGGCGGGGTGATCGAAAAGGAAGAGTCCGTCTGCCAGCGGCTGGAGCAGGTGCCGGGCGTGCTGGCGGCTTCGCCGGGGCTGGAGACGCGCGTGCTCGTCGAGCACCGGCGCCGCGTCGTGGCGCCGCTGATCGTCGGCACGGATCCCAAACGGGCCAAGCGGGTTATGAAGCTCGACCGCATGGCCGCAGGGGAGTTCAAGCTCGAAGGCGACTCCGTGGTGCTCGGCATCGACATGGCCGACGAGCTGGGCGTGATGGTGGGCGACGACATCCTCGTGTACTCGCCGATGAACCTCGTCTCTAAGAATGACATCTACCTTCCAGAAAAGCTGAAGATCACCGGCATCTACGACTCCGGGCAGCGCGACTTCGATTCCGGGTTCATCATCACCTCGATCGCGGTGGCGCGCGACCTGATGGGCATGCGCTCCGGCGTCTACTCGATCCATTTGAAAGTGCAGGATCCGCAGAACACGGCCAAGTTCAAGAAGATCGTCAGCGACGTCCGCATGCTGGTCCCGTACTACACGGTGCGCACGTGGCAGGAGATCGACAGCCAGCTCTTCAACGCGCTTGCGGTCGAGAAGAACATGATGGTGATCCTGCTGATGTTCATCACGATCGTGGCGATCTTCTGTGTGACCAACACGCTGATCGTGCTGACCGTGCAGAAGACCGACGAGATCGGACTGCTCAAAGCGCTGGGCTTCTCGTCGCGGCAGGTGATGATCGCCTTTGTGCTGCACGGCTGGATCCAGTGCCTGATCGGCACCTTGCTGGGCATCGGAGCGGCGTTCCTGATCCTCGAGAACCTGCAAGGGTTCGTGTCGCTTTTGGCGCGGATGGGCGTGGAAGTTTTCCCCAAGGATGTGTACGGACTGGCGCAGATCCCGTGGCGCGTGATTCCGCGCGAAGTCGTGGATGTGGCGGTCTCGGTGATCCTGTTCTGCACAGTGGCCAGCTTTCTGCCGGCCTGGCGCGCGGCCCGCATGGACCCGGTCACTGCGTTGCGAAAGGAATAGGGCGACCCGCCGGTCGCCCATACGGAGGGGCGACCGGCGGGTCGCCCTGCGAAAGAAATTATGTTGGAAGCCTCCAATCTGCATAAAACCTATGTTCTGCCCCACAAGCGGGTCGAAGTGCTGAAAGGCGCTTCGCTCAGCGTGGGCAAAGGCGAGCGCGTGGCGATTGTCGGCCGCAGCGGCTCCGGGAAGAGCACGCTCCTGCATGTGCTGGGAGGCTTGGACCGGCCGGAGGTCGGCGAGGTGTGCATCGACGGACAGCCGCTCTACGCGGTGTCGCAGCGCGCGCGCACGGCGGTGCGCGCCGCCAAGATCGGCTTCGTGTTCCAGTCCTACCACCTGCTGCCGGAGATGGACGTCACCGAGAACGTCATGCTGCCGGCCATGACCGGCGCGCTGAAGATCACGCGGGCGCAGATGCGGCAGCGGGCGCTGGCGCTGCTGGAGCAGGTCGGCCTGGCTGACCGCGCTACGCACATGCCGCTGGAGCTCTCGGGCGGCGAGCAGCAGCGCGTGGCGCTGGCGCGCGCCCTGATCAACGAGCCCGCGCTGATCCTGGCGGATGAGCCGACCGGCAACCTGGACCGCATGACGGGCGCGCAGATCATGGAGCTGCTGTTCGGCCTCTCCCGAACGCGCGACCTGGCCCTCGTGATGGTGACCCATTCCCCCGAAACCGCCGCGCTCTGTGACCGCGTGGCGGAACTGGTGGGCGGGATGCTCGTCGCGCGTGCCTGAAGAAAAGCGGATTCTCATGAGAGTCGCCAGTCAGAACGTTCTTCTTGCGATGGCCGCAATGACCTTGAGCGGTGTTAATGCGTTTTCGGACGAAGCTCCGGCCTTCGTCGCGGGTGAGCGGGAAGTCGTCGCGACCAAGGAGCAGCGGGAAGCCCTTGGGCTGAAGTGGTTCATCGATGGCAACGGCGGCGTGCTGACACGTGGCGACGAGGTGCGGCTGTACGGCGCCAACGGGCGCGGACCGGTCCGAGTCACCGGCACCCGTGGAAATCCGCTTCAAAGGATGGATCGCGTTTCCATCGCCACCGGCAACACGGACTTCCAATACCTTGCGGGTGGCCCGCTCTTCCGTGATCCAAAGTCGGGCCGCATCTTCCTCTTCTATCATGCGGAGATCCACCGGGGCACGTACAAGAACTTCTACAGCGTACTGGGACTCTCGATCCAGACCGATGAACAGGGACTGGCGTTCAAAGACTTGGGCCCCATTTTCACGGCCAACGTTTCCAACGAGCAGGCTGAAAGTAGCGTGGAGATCTGCGGATCGCCGTACGTGATCAAAGATGGGTATTTCTACGTTTATGCCCGAGATGTGATGGCCGACGGAAATCCGCGACAAAGCAACCTCTCCGTGGCAAGGGCGAAGGTCGCAGAGGTCGTCAGCGCCGGTATGGAGGGCAAGGGCGCGAAGTGGACGAAGTATTACAACGGCGCGTTCTCGGAGCCTGCGGTAGGCGGGAGATCAAGTCCCTTGGAGTTGGGCAACCCTGGCACGCGCTGGATGGACGTCAGCTATAATGCCGCTCTTGGCAAGTTCGTCATGGTCGTTGCCGCCAATACGTTCCCTCAAAACGTAGATCTGTTCATCACCTGCTCTGAGGACGGCATCCATTGGGACGAGCGCCGGAAGCTCGCAGCCGAGAAGGGTGAGGCTTTCTATCCCTCGATCATAGGCTTCCTGGATGATCCGCGCCGCACCGAGAAAGAGTTCTATGTTTACTACACCTTTTCGCCAAAAGGCGGTTGGGAGCGTTGGAGCGATGCGGCCATCGTTCGCCGCAAAATCACCTTCGCAGAGGAGCGACATGACCAGTCGAATGCGGGCGATGGCAAGTAGCCCCGCCTGATTCGCGGATTTTGCCGTCTCACAGATGAACCTGACACTCAGAAAAGCAACAGCCGCCGACGCGGCAGCGGCGTGGGAGATACGTAGTGCGGCAATACGCTACGCATGCAAAGGCTTTTACGCCGATGATCTCCTTGCGCTGTGGACCGCCGGTGAATTGACCGGCTCGTTCGCTGAATTTGTCGCACAGAAGTGCTATGTGGCGACCGTAAACGGCCGTGTCGTCGGCACAGGCGCCATTGATCTCGACGATGGCCGCTTGGACGCCATATTCGTCCGTCCTGAGATGATGGGACAGGGGGTCGGGAAGCGGATCATCGCGCGCCTCGTGGATCTTGGGCGTTCCGCAGGCTTGACCGAACTGAGGCTGGATGCGACGCTGAACGCCGCTCCGTTTTACCGCTGCTGCGGATTCGTCGGTGATGCTGTCGGCGTCTACCGGTCACCCAGAGGCCTGTCTCTTATACACATCTCCGAGCCCACGAGACAGGCAGAAATCTC
>CAYSXF010000592.1:0-3909 GCA_964434815.1 uncultured Lentisphaeraceae bacterium | reverse complement strand
AGATTTCTGCCTGTCTCGTGGGCTCGGAGATGTGTATAAGAGACAGGATGTCTACCTGCTCGACAAGGCCTGTGCAAACGCCCGGTTTCACGCCGGGCGCGGCGACGATGAGCGGCACGCGGGTGCCTTCCTCGAAGAGCGTCTGCTTGGCCCACAGGCCGTGCTCGCCGAGCTGGTAGCCGTGATCGCCGGTCAGAACGACGATGGTGTTCGTGTCGAGGTTAAGTTCTTTGAGCTTCGCCAGCACGCGGCCAACTTGGGAATCGGCGAAGGCGGTCGTGGCGAGGTAGGCGCGGCGCGCCTCGCGCGCCTCTTTCACGCTGGGTGCCTGATAGCGGAAGACGTTGTTGTTCGGGCGCAGCGCCGCATTGGGAATGGCCGTGAGATTCTCGCCGCCGGGCTGATAGAAAGCCGGCATCGTGAGCTTCAGCGGATCGATCAGGTCGAAGAAGGCTTGCGGTGCGACATAGGGCGTGTGGGGACGGATGAAGCCCACCGCGAGGAAAAAGGGCTTGTCCTTGAAGGACTCCAAGGTCGCGATCGCCTCGCCAGCGATCTGGTAGTCGGTGAAGTCGCAGGCGGGACGTTTCGAAGCGGCGTAACAGCGATTGTACTCTTTTGCCATCTCCTCGCTGTCCTTGCCCTGCTTGCCCTTTTTGGCTCTTTTCGTCTCATGCGGCGGGTCGGACAGATCGCCTTCGCTCGCCTGCGCCAGCTTAGCCTCTTCAAGGATGTTCTGATCCTTGGAGAGCGGCGCACCGAGTTGCACGTCGAGCTTCGTCCAGGCGTCATCGCTCACATGGAACACCTTGCCGATGCGCCCGGCGGTATAGCCTGCGTTTTTGAAAAGCTGCGGCAGCGTCACCGCGTCGGGCAGCGCCTTGCGCAAGCTGGTTGTCAGATCGTAGACTTGGGTTCGCTCCGGGTAGCAACCGGTGAGAAACGCGGCGCGGGTCGGATTGCAGAGCGAGAACTGGGTGTACGCGCGGTCGAAGCGCACGCCGCGAGCGGCCAGCGCGTCCATGTGGGGCGTCTGCGCGTCGCGGTCGCCGTAGCAACTGAGCGTGGTGGTGAGGTCGTCCACAATGATGAAGAGCACGTTCGTTCGTGCGGCGTGTTCGGCGGCGAACGCGGAGAGGCAAAGGGCGCAAGCCGTACCGGTTAAAATAAGTTGTTTCAAAGGCGTTTTGATGATGCTCATGGCTCACTCCTCATCAGCGTTTTGTTTCCGCGCCTTTTTCTTTGCGTTTTTTGTGAGCCCGTCTTGGCGGACTTCGCCGGCGTCTTTGGCGAAGGTGTCGCTCAGCGCCTGCCAGCGTGAGGCCATGTCGCGGACGCGGTCGGGCTGAACAGAGGCGAGGTTGTGCTGTTCGCTGCGGTCGGTTGCCAGATCGTAAAGCTCCCACTCGTTTCCGTCGATGTGTGCGGAGACGAGCTTGTAGTCGCCGACGCGGAGCGCCCGGTTATTTTCGTGGCTGAAAAAGAGGTTGTCGCGTGTGACCGCGCTGTCCTTTGCAAAAGCGGGCACGAGGCTGCGCCCAGGGAAAGGAGGTGCGCCTGGTGACGGTGCCACCGCTGCGCCGGCGAGCTCAAGCACAGTGGGCACGAAGTCGATCATGTGGCAGATGTCATGGCGGTATTCATTGTGAGCCGCGATGCCATTGGGCCATTGCACGATGAGCGGTGTGGAGATGCCGCCTTCGTGGACCCACGTCTTGTGGCGGCGAAAGGGCGTGTTGGAGACGGTGGACCAGCCGGGCCCGAGGCAATAAAACGTGTCCGCCGAGCCGGGTGCAGCCTGCGGGTCGTGGCCGTCGCCGCGGACCATCATCTCGGCGCTCGCGCCGTTGTCGGAAGCGAAGACGATCACGGTGTTGTCCCAAGCGCCCATGGCGCGGACCTGATCGAGCACGCGGCCGATCTCGCGGTCCATGCGGTCGATCATCGCGGCGTGGACTGACATCTTGGCCGCTTGCAGGGCGCGTTGCCCGCTGGTCAGGGTGTCCCATGGCAGGGGGCGGCTCACCTCATTTGTGCCCAATATTTCTAAGTCGTGAGGGAAGTAGTACGGAGGCCCAAGCTGGCGTTCCACAGCGGAGAGCGCGGTCGTGAGCAATCCCATTTCGCGCTGGCGCTGATACCGTTGGGCGCGGACGGCTTCCCAGCCTTTAAGGTAGCGGTCGCGGTAACGCGCAATGTCCTCGGCTGGCGCTTGGAGGGGAAAATGCGGCACCGTGAACGCGAGGTAAGAG
Source organism: uncultured Lentisphaeraceae bacterium (assembly GCA_964434815.1). Taxonomy (GTDB): domain Bacteria; phylum Verrucomicrobiota; class Kiritimatiellia; order RFP12; family UBA1067; genus CAYSXF01. The sequence continues at coordinate 1,657 of CAYSXF010000592.1, read as the reverse complement.
AAGAAGGGCTTGTCGGCATATTTCTCGGCGTGTTCCTTTAGGCACCGGATCGCGTGGTCGGCGAAGGCGGTGGAGGTGTAGTAGCCGCTGCCCTTTGCGACGGGCGGCAGGGGAACGTCGTCTTCAAGAATCTGCTTCGGGTTGAAATTGCGGTTGTGATCCTCTAAATCGTAGGAGCGGTCGAAGCCGCCGTCGGCCACCGGCTTAGGTGCGCCGCTCACATGCCATTTGCCGGAGTGGTAGCTCCGGTAGCCGAGCGGCTTGAGCCACTGCGGCAGGGTGCGCGTCCAAAGCGGCAGCTTGCCTTTCGGCGGATCCATGTGGATCTGCTGGGGGTAGTATCCGGTGATCAGCGCGGATCGCGTGGGCCAGCAGCGCGCGGTGTTGTAGCACTGGGTGAACCGCAGCCCGCTCTTGGCGAGGCTATCGAGATTGGGCGTGGCGATCTCCGAGCCGTAGCAGCCGATGTCCGAATAACCGAGGTCGTCCGCGAGGATAATCAGGATGTTGGGCTTCTTTGCGGCCGGTTCAACAGCGAGACAGTGTCCACCAAGCGCAAGCAGGACAGCAACGGACAAAAGGCGTTTTGTCATGTGGTTTCTCCTGAACATATGGTGCACGAAATGAAAGGCGGTCACGCGCGCGTCGCAATGAGGGCGACGTAGGTATGTACGTCGCTCGTGAGGATGAGCGTCGGGCCGTCGCCTTCTGCGAGCAGCGCGAAAGCGAGGTGCAGCGCGGTGGTTGCGCCTTGGACGTGGCCGCAGAGAAGTTCGGGGACGACGACTTTCGCGTCGGGGAACAGGGCCTCGGCTGTCACAGTCGCACAGGCGCTCACGTAGACAGCCGCGAGGGCGGCGGCGGTGACGCCGGCTTGCGCGAGTGCCGCCGCCGCTGCCTCTTGAGGAGTCACCGCCAAACCGCAGCCGAGCAGCCGTCCGAGAGGCTTTACGTTGCGGGCGAGTGCCGAGCTTTCGCTCTCCAAAACAAGCACTGCTGCGGCCTCGCCTGCGGAAGCGGTCGCGCCATCGGCGGCCCGCGCGCGCAGCGAGGTGGCCGACAGTGCGTCCGAGCCGCCCGCCGCGATGAGCGCGGCCTGTCCCGAGCGGATCTGGTCGAACGCCTCTGCGAGCGCGATGCCCGATGCGGTTGTGGATGAAGCGACGTTTTCGTGCGGGCCTTTGAGCGACCACTCCATCGCCGCCAGACTCACCGCCGTGTTCGAGTAGGCGTGCGGGAAAAGGAAGGGCTTCACGAGGCGCGGGCCCTTGAGGATGTAGTCTGCGAAGAAAAGTTCCGCTGTGCCCATGCAACCCCACGCGGTGCCGGACATCACGCCCGCTTCGAGCGAGGCGAGCTTTTCGGCGTTGAGGTCGGCCCGTTGGAAAGCCATGCCGCACGCGCCGAGAAAGAGCTGGCTGGCGCGGTCGAGATAGGATTTGGGAGAGACGCCGCATGCCGCAAGATCGACGTCCGGCGCTTCGCCCACGAGCGGCGGCTCGCTGGCTTCGGGCAGCGCGAACCGCGAGAGCGGGAAGAGCGCGGGCTCGCCTTCAAGCAGGGCCGCGGCGGTCTCCTGTGCGTCCGCGCCGAGCGCGCTGACGACGCCGAGGCCGGCCTGCAGGCCGAGGTCGAGGTGCGCGGCGTCGGCTGCATG
>CAYSXF010000591.1:0-3925 GCA_964434815.1 uncultured Lentisphaeraceae bacterium | reverse complement strand
CTCGTGGGCTCGGAGATGTGTATAAGAGACAGCATCTTGTGTCTCCCTACTTTCTACTTGTTCTCCGCCTTCTTGGCGCCCAGCACCCAGATCAACCCGGCCGTCGCCGTGAAGTCGGGCGCGTCGCCGGATATTCTCGACCCTGCGGCCGCGACTAACCTCAGATCGTCAGTGACGCTCCACCGGAACCCCGTCCGGCATTGCCACGCCGTATCGTGCTCTTTCAGCTCTTCCTCGCCGAAGACTTCGCCGATCAACTGTAGAGAATCCAGAATCTGGTAATCAGTTGCAACGCCGTAATGCATCAGGTCGCCCACGTCCTCATCAGGCGGATCACCGATCCACGAATATCCGACATTGAGATGAACGCCCATTCTCTCGCCGATGGACTTGGACGCCTTCCACGTCAGGTCATAATCCGTTTGTCCGCTCCCAAGTCCCCGATGCTTGTTAGCCGTGGGAAAGGTCACGGAGGGACAAATCGTCTGACGCGGCAAATAGGTGGATTCCTTTAGGAACATCCATTTCGTGGCCAAGCTCAGATCATCAATGCCGCTTACCCGCCTGTCCTCTCCTTCATGCTCATGCCGGGTTCGCTGCTCAAGTTGTTCTCCGAATCCCGCAGCGATGTCCCACCGAGGCATAACGCCGTAGGTCAACGCGACCGGAAAGTCATAATGGTGGCACTCGGAGTCGGTCTCGTAACTTGTGCCCGCCTCGATCTGGAACGTGCCCGGGTCCTGCGTGTCCGCCTCATCGACTGTCAGCGGGAGCGTGGCGAATGCCGCCCTTCCCCCGCAAAGAAATAGACCCGCCGCCATCCACCACCTCAACCGTCTCATTGCCAGTTCCTTTTGATTTGTGACACATGTTTCCTGCAAACGAAATAATATTTATCATAGAATCGTAACACTTAACAAGTCAAAAAGAATGCGCAGTATTATTTATTTCTATTTCGTATTATTATAGGCTCTGGCCCGTGGTGCCTGCGGCCAGCGAGACGTGCTTCAGCCCCTTGATGGATTTGAGGCGCTTGACGATGGTCTCGATCTCATGCGGTTTCCCGCGTACGGCGACGATCTCCAGACAGTTGTCGTGGTCGAGATGGATGTGTTGCGTCGAGATAATGGAATCATGGCAGTCGTGCTGCATGTCCGTCAGCTTTCGCACGACGTCCCGCGTGTGATGGTCGTAGACCAGCACGATCGCTCCGGCCACCTCGTCGCCTGCCCGCCACTCCGTCTGAACCAAGCTGGAGCGGATCAGGTCGCCTACAGCCTTTGACCGCGTGGGGCAGCGGTCCTTCTTGATTTTGGCGTCGAACGTGCTCATCAGTTCTTCGTCGATCGATACGCTGAAACGTGTCAACGGCATGTCGTCTCCTCCTTCATCTCATGTGGTGGAACGTTAGCAAGTCGGGAGCGAGAAAGCAATACCGTTAGGCCAGGTCAGATTGCAAGAAAGAACGTATACGGCATGACGCGTGACAGACGATTAAATATCAGCCGCAAATGCCGGATCGACTACAGGGACTTTCCGTGCAGATCGAGTCGACCACGTGCCCGGCCTCGTTCAGAAGCAGAATCAGCGCGCCCACCTTTTTCGACCGCACGCCCTCGGGCAGCGTCCATTTGAGCATCGTGGGCACCTGGCACTTCTTGGCAGGCACGGCGTAGGGGCGTCCCTCTTCCAGCGCATACCGCACAATATGGTCGCACCACCAGCCGCCGACGGGAACATCGTTCTCGCAGGCGAAGGACGTCCGGGTTCCGCGCACCTCGGACGCCATGGCGTGATTGCACATGATGAACCCGAGCGAGAGTTCGCGGCCGGCGATGACCCCGCCGTGCAGTTCCATGCTGAGACGCGGCGACTCCTTGTTCATGCACCGGTCCAGCGTGCCCGTGAGCGCCACCGTGTTGGTGCCTGCGACACAGAACCGGCCGTCAAAGACGGCGGAAGGCAGTTGACCGACATGGTGCTTCTCGCGATAGGCACCCATGAGCGGAGGGGGCGTCGTACCCTCCATGAAACACAGCACATGGATGCGGTGCGGCGCTGCGCGGCGGTAGGTCTCGACCTGCTGGGCCAGCTTGCGGGAGGCGTCACCGCCGTCGAGAAATAGATAGACCGCGACCGAACCGTCGGTCGGATAACCGGGCGACTGCACGCCCCCGGCATTGGCGCTCTTGCTCTTGAATCCCAGCCGTTCCAGCCAGGTCCTCTTCGCAATTTCCGGCCCGGCAACCCGCACGACAGGCCCGCAGGCTGAACGTCCCGCGTCATCCGTTGCGACCGCCACGCCGCAGATCGCGTCGTTCGTCGTCACCGCCAGTTTGCCGCGCCACACCGTGGGCTCGTAGAGGCGCGTCAGCTCCAGCGGCGTCGCCTGCACCATGAGCCTCTTCCCGCCCGCCGTAAATTGTAAGATGCCGCGCTCCTCAAGCCCCGGAGCGACGGCGACTTCGGTGGCGTCGCGCGGAATCTCGCCGCTGTGCCAGAAGCGGACACGCTTGACGAACCGGTCTTCGTCCAGGCATGCGGCATCGACGGCCAGAGCGATTTCCTGTCCGGCCGCCACGGCTTCAGGCATCTGCGGCCCGCTGACCCTGATCCGCTCCTGACGCCCCAGCGCGTAAACCGTCCGCACCTGTCCCGAATCCGGGCTGAACACGGTCGCCGTCATTTCCCCGCCCGTATCCTTCGCCGCCTTCCGGATCTGCCAGCGGAACGTTGCCCACACCAGAGGCGTGCCGCTGGGCGGCGCTTCGATTGCGGCGTACTTCTCCGGTTCGGGGCCCTTGACCACGGTCACGCCCGGCGGCACGTCGAGCACCGCCGTCAAGCCGTAACTGGTCAGAGGAAAACAACATCCGCCCAGCAGGCCGACCGTGCAGGTCACGACCGCCACGCCGTTTGATTCTGCGGAAACCTCGACCACGGGGCGCTGCAGGTGAGCGCCGAACAGCGTGCCTGCGCCATCGCACGTCTCTCCGCTCACACGGAGCCCGACGCCCAGCAGCGCAGCGGCAACTGCCAGCCGATTGCACAACACAGACTTGAGAGCAATCATTGCGTCCCCTTCCTTTCGCCGATGCACCAGAGCGACTTGCTGCCGCGGATGTAGAGCCGCCCGTCCGTCATCGCGGGCGTGGCGTCGACGCCCTCGCCGAGGCTGCATTTCCCGGCAACCTCGCAGGTGCGGCCGGCCTTGAAAATCACGCAGTTTCCGTCGCGGCCCACCGTATACAGGCGGCCTCCGCTGACGATCAGCGACGCGTAACAGCCGGGGCAGTCGCTCTCCCAAAGCTCTTTCCCGGTCTCGGCGTCCAGGCATGTGAGAGCGCCGCTGCCCGTCGCCATAAAGAGAAGCCCGTCGGCGGCAACGGGGCTGGAGGTATCGCTCAGCGCCCCCCGGTATTCCCACCGCTTTTCCGCGTTCCCGCCGACCTTGTGACAGAACAGCTTCGAACCGACGTTGACCGAGTAAACGCAGCCGTTCCACCACGCCGGAGAAGGCGCGACTTCGCCTGTGGCTCCGTCCACGTCCCAAACCGCATTCCCCGCGAGGTCATAGCCCGTGGTCGAGCCGTTAGCGTTGGCCACGATCACGGGTTTTCCGTCCGCGCCGGGAACGGCCATCAGCGAAGACCACGACGCGCCCCGGGAGCGTTCCACCTCCCACCTGATCTTGCCTGTGGCGGTCTCCACGGCCAGCACGCGCCCGCTTTCGTGGTGGTCGTATTGCACGAAGACGAGATCGCCGGCCACGCACGGCGAGGAGGAGAATCCGTAGCCGATCGTGGGCCGACCCAGAAACAGCTTCCACAGCAACTTGCCCTCCGGCGTGAACGCGATGAAATCGCCGGTTCCGAAAAGGGCGTAGACGCCTTTCGCGTCGCAGGCGGCCGTCGGCATGGCGAGG